>NZ_JADDIL010000080.1:0-44250 GCF_020826795.1 Microtetraspora sp. AC03309
AGGCTCTTGAACTTGGACATAGCGATTCTCCCCCGAAAAGGAATCGATTCCTCTAGACGCTCGAGCATCTCCGCCATCCATGCCGAAGAATGCCCCGGATAACCCCTGATAGGGCTATTTCCGCACCGTCTGGATCTCCGGAACCACGAGACGACAAACACCGCCATACCGTTCTTAGGCAGCTCTTGTCGTGTCATTGATCAACAAGGGCCCGGTTCGCGGCCTGATCATTGATCTGGCCGCAAGGCGCGCAGCGAGACTCCGCGTGACGGGCTTTCCTGGGGGGCGGAGCGCGTCGATCTTGGCCGGCACTGGATGATCGTGGCGGATCGTTGAGGATTACCAGATGTGTAATCCCAGGTCAGACGCTATTCCACGTCCTTGACCAGGAGGGCGACGCACTCCACATGGTGGGTCATCGGGTACTGGTCGAACGCCCTCAGATCATCCAGGCGATAGCCGTACGGGGCGAACCAGGCGATGTCACGCGCCAGCGTGGCCGGGTCGCAGGAGACGTAGACGACGCGGAGCGCGTCCAGCGTGGCGACGCGGTCCACCACGGGCCGTCCGAGTCCCGCCCTCGGCGGGTCGACCACGACGAGGTCGGCCCGCTCGATCTCCAGGCGGTCGAGCGCCTCCTCGACCTTGCCCCGCTCGGTCCGGGCCTGCGGCAGGTCCCGCAGGTTCCACCGCGCGTCCTGTACGGCCTGCGGATCCGACTCCACGCCCAGCACGGCGCCGTCGGGGCCCACGGCCTCGGCGAGGCCGGCGGCGAACAGGCCGACGCCGCAGTACAGGTCGAGCGCCCACTCCCCCGCCTTCGGCCGCGCGAAGTCCAGCACGGTGTCGAGGAGGGTCGCGGCGGCGCCCGGATGCACCTGCCAGAAACCGCTCGCGGTGACCCGGAAGTCCCGGTCGCCGACACGTTCGGTCATGGACGCCTGGCCCCGGACGGCGCGCGTGCCTCGCTTGCCCTCGTCGATGAGGACCGCGGCGTCGACATCGGGCAGGGACACCCGCCTGCCGGGCCTCGGGGTCACGATGACGGCCCGGTCGCCGCCCGAGGACGCCACCACCTCGACGGCGGCGGCCCCCGGCCACTCGAGCCCCTCCGCGCCGACCTCCTCGACCGCCGGATGGGCGATCGGGCAGGCGTCGATGTACTCGATGTCGTGCGACCGGTGCCGGCGCAGGCCGATGGAACCGTGCCTGTCGGCGGCGAACTGCACCCGCGTCCGCCAGCCGAGCCCGCCTCCGGCGGAACCGGGCACCTCCTCGACGGTCACCTTCCATTCGATGCCCGCGAGGCGGCGCAACTGCTCCTCGACGACGTCCGCCTTCAACCGGCGCTGCGCCTCGGGCGACGCGTGCTGCCAGTCGCAGCCGCCGCACCTTCCCGGGCCGCTGAACGGGCAGGGCGGCGTCACCCGGTCCGGTGACGGCTCCAGGATCTCGACCGCGTCCGCGCGCAGGAACCGCGCGGTCTCCTCGGTGATCGCCGCGAGGACACGCTCTCCGGGGAGCGCGTGCCGTACGAACACGACCCGCCCCTCGTGCCTGGCCACGCACCAGCCGCCGTTCGCGACCGGCCCCACCGTCAACTCGATCGCCATCGTGTTCTCCCCGCCGATTCCTTGCTTGGTCATGCCTTGATCTCGCCGTTCTTCACTTCGGTGTGCGACCGCCGTACGGCACCGGGCGCGAACGCCTCGGGGCGGCCCTTGAGCCGGTCGGAGGAGGCGAGCTGCCACGGCACGCTGGTGACCATCACTCCCGGCTTGAACAGCAGACGCCCCTTCAGCCGCAGCGCGCTCTGGTTGTGGAGCAGGTGCTCCCACCAGCGGCCGACGACGTACTCGGGGATGTACACGGTCACCACGTCGCGCGGCGACTTGCGGCGCAGCGACTTGACGTAGTCGAGCACCGGCCCGGTGATCTCCCGGTAGGGCGAGTCGAGGATCTTCAACGGCACCGGAATGCCCCGCCGGTCCCATTCCTCCTGAAGCCTGGCCGCCTCGTCGGCGTCCACGCTCACCGTGACGGCCTCCAGGGTGGACGGCCGGGTGGCCCTGGCGTACGCGAGGGCGCGCAGCGTCGGCTTGTGGATCTTGGACACGAGCACGATGGAGTGGTTGCGGGCCGGGAGCATCGTCTCGTCGATCTCGCCCTCGGGCGCGGCCAGCTCGTCGGCGACCCGGTCGTAGTGGTGCCGGATGCCCTTCATCATCAGGAACAGCACCGGCATGGCGATGCAGACGATGTACGCGCCGTGCGTGAACTTCGTGAGCAGGACGACGATGAGGACGATGCCCGTCATGACCCCGCCGAACCCGTTGATGACGCGGGCGCGCATCATGCGGAAGCGGGCCTTGGGGTCGGTCTCGGTCCTCAGGTGCCGCGTCCAGTGCCGCACCATGCCGATCTGGCTGAGGGTGAACGACACGAACACGCCGACGATGTAGAGGTTGAGCAGCTTGCTCACGTCGGCCTGAAACGCCCAGATGAGCAGGCAGGCGCCGGTGGCGAGCAGGATGATGCCGTTGCTGAACGCCAGCCGGTCGCCGCGGGTGTGCAGCTGGCGCGGCAGGTACCGGTCCTGGGCGAGGATCGAGGCGAGCACGGGGAAGCCGTTGAACGCGGTGTTCGCGGCCAGGAACAGAATGAGCGCGGTGACCGCGGCGATGGCGATGAACAGGATCGAGCCGTCACCGAACACGGCCGACGCGACCTGCGCGATGATCGGCTGCTGGTAGTAGCCGGGCCCGGCCGGCTGCCCGTTGATGAGGATGTCCCTGGCGACGTTGGCGGGCTCGGTCAGCTTCACCCCGGCCTTGAGGCCCAGGTAGATGATGCCGCTGAACATGACGACCGCGATGACGCCCATCATGAGCAGCGTCGTCGCGGCGTTCTTGCTCTTGGGCTTGCGGAACGCGGGCACGCCGTTGCTGATCGCCTCGACGCCGGTCAGCGCGGCGCAGCCGGAGGAGAACGCGCGCAGCACCAGGAAGGCCATCGCGAACCCGGCGATGTCGGCCTGCTCCGCCACGATCTGGTAGTCGGCCGTGGGGGCGCGCAGCGTGTCACCCAGCACGAGCAGCCGGAACAGACCCCACAGGACCATGCCGATCACGGCGAACATGAACGCGTACGTCGGAACCGCGAAGGCCGCGCCCGACTCGCGGAGGCCGCGCAGGTTCATGATGGTCAGCAGCACGACGATCGCGATCGCCACCAGCGGCCGGTTCTCCGCGACGAACGGCACCGTGGCGCCCACGTAGTCGGCGCCGTTGGCGACCGAGACCGCGACCGTCAGCACGTAGTCCACGAGGAGCGCGCTCGCCACGGTCAGCCCGGCGCTCGGCCCCAGGTTGGTCGTGGCGACCTCGTAGTCGCCGCCGCCGCTCGGGTAGGCGTGCACGTTCTGCCGGTAGGAGGCGACCACGGTGAGCATGACCACCACGACGCCCAGGGCGACCCACGGGCTGTAGCTGTAGAACGCGGCACCGCCCAGCGACAGGATCACCAGGATTTCCTGCGGCGCGTACGCCACCGAGGAGAGTGCGTCACTGGCGAAAACCGGAAGCGCGATACGTTTGGGGAGCAACTGGTCGTGGAGTTGCGTGCTGCGAAGCGCACGCCCCACGAGGAGCCGCTTGACGAGGTCCGTCACCTTTGACACGACTGTCGATGCTAGTCCTTCACCTTGGCTCCCCGCTCACCCGGCATCCACAGGGAGCGACATACTGTGCTCAAAGGAGACCGCCCCAACCCGACGGCGGGAGAGCATGCATATCGTGATCATGGGATGCGGACGGGTCGGTTCGACTCTCGCCCACATCCTCGAGGACAGCGGCCACTCGGTCGCGATCATCGACCGTGACCCGCAGGCCTTCCGCAGGCTGCGCGCGGGCTTCCGCGGCCGACGGGTCACCGGAGTCGGCTTCGACCGTGATGTCCTGGAGGAGGCGGGGCTGGCGACGGCCTCCGCCTTCGTCGCGGTGAGCAGCGGCGACAACTCCAACATCATCTCCGCCCGCGTGGCACGCGAGACCTTCGGCGTGGACAACGTGGTGGCCCGCATCTACGACCCCAGGCGGGCCGAGGTCTACCAGCGCCTCGGCATCCCGACCGTGGCGACGGTCCGCTGGACCGCCGACCAGATCCTGCGCCGGGTGCTCCCGGAGGGCGCGGAACCGCTGTGGCGCGATCCCACGGGGACCGTGATCCTCGCCGAGATGGCGTTCAACCCCGGCTGGATCGGGACACGGACGCGGAAGGTCGAGGAGGCGACGGGCGGCAGGATCGCCTTCCTCAACCGGATGGGCGAGGCCCTGGTGCCCAAGGACGACACCGTCATCCAGGACGGCGACATCCTGCACGTCATCGCCGCGGAGAACGACATGGACCGGATCAACAAGGTGCTGTCCGGCGCACCTTCCGAGGAGCACTGATGCGCGTCACCATCGCGGGCGCGGGCGCCGTCGGGCGCTCCATCGCCGCGGAACTCCTGGAGAACGGCCACGAGGTCCTTCTCATCGACGTCGATCCACGAGCCATCAAGATCGACAGCGTTCCCCGCGCCGAGTGGCTGCTCGCCGACGCCTGCGAGATCTCCTCGCTCGACGAGGCCGGGCTGAACGGCTGCCAGGTCGTCATCGCCGCGTCCGGCGACGACAAGGTCAACCTGGTGGTCTCCCTCCTGGCCAAGACCGAGTACGGCGTGCCTCGCGTCGTGGCCCGCATCAACCACCCCAAGAACGAGTGGCTGTTCAACGAGTCGTGGGGCGTGGACGTGGCGGTCTCCACGCCGCGCCTGCTCTCGGCGCTGGTCGAGGAGGCCGTCAGCGTGGGCGATCTCGTCCGGCTGATGACCTTCCGGCAGGGCCAGGCGAACCTGGTCGAGCTCACCCTGGCCGAGGACGCGCCGGTGGTGGGGCAGCGGGCCGGGTCCGTGCCGTGGCCGGTGGACGCGGCGCTGGTCGCGATCCTGCGCGAGGGCCGGGTCCTGGTGCCGTCGGCCGACGACCCGCTGGAAGCCGGGGACGAGCTGCTCTTCGTCGCCAACCAGGACGTGGAGCACGAGCTCGCCGAACTGCTGTCGGGGCGCTGAGCCGCGACTGGGCCGCGACTGGGCCGCAACTGGGCCGCGCAGCTGAGCCGCAGAGCCGGTCGCCCCTCCGAGCGGGGCGACCGCCGCTCAGCCGGTGCTCTGGATCGGGGTACGGCCCCGGGCGAGCACCCACACCATGGCCGCGAGCGCCGCGACCTGGAGTGGCCAGCCCAGTGCGATCTTGGTGAGGCCGAGCGTGACGACCTGGTCGAACATGTAGAGCGGGAGCTGCACCAGCACGCGCACCAGGCAGGGCAGCATCAGCAGCCACGTGAGCTTGGAGCAGAGCCGGACCAGACCCGGATCCTTGTGCCAGGCCGTCGGATCACCCGTCACCGAGCCGATGAGGAAGCCCAGGACCGGCCATCGGGTCACGATCGACAGCAGCATGGCCCCGGCGTACACGGCGTTGTAGAGGATGCCCGGCAGGAAGTAGTCCTTCGCGTCACCGCTGCGGGTGGCGAAGAACGCGCCGATGGCGATGCCGATCAGGCTGTTGATCACGAACTGCGGCGTGCTGCGCTGCACGAGCCGCACCAGCAGCAGGACGACCGCGGTGGCGATGCTGACGATCAGCGAGAGCTTGAGCTCGCTGGTGCCCACCCACATGGCGGTGAAGGCGATCGTGGGCACCGCGGCCTCGATGATGCCCCTCATGCCGCCCAGCGCCTTACTCAGCTGGGCCCTGAGGGCGGCCTCGACGGTGTCATGTGCGGCGTGCGTCGCCGTTACGTCCGCTGCACTCATGATTCCTCCTCGCGTCGCGACCGGCGGGGCCGGTCGCATGGCGCGTCGCTCGCGTCGATCCGCTCGGCGAACGCGCTCACGCGCGCTCCCCGACGATCACTGCCCACCGGCGGGGCGAAGCTCGTAACGTGGGTTGAACATGACCTTCCGGCCGTCCTGGACGCTGACCAGACCCTCGGCACGGACCACACGGCCGGGCTCGATGCCCGCGATCTTGCGGCGGCCGAGCCAGACCAGGTCGATCACGTCGGAGCCGTCGTACAGCTCCGCCTCCAGCGCGGGGGCTCCGCCCCGTGGCCGAAGTGTGACGGTTCGTAGTGTACCGGCGACGCAGGAGCGTTGCCGCTCCCCGCAGGAGGCGATGGGCGTGGCGCCGTGCCTGCCCAGGTCCTCGCGGAGTTCTTCGGCCTCCAACTCGGCCTGGCTGCTCGTCAGCCGCTGGAAGAAGCCGCGCAGACGGCCTTTCTTCACCGGCTCCGCCGTGCTCATCGATCGCTCACCGTCTCCTCGCGGGCCGTGCGGGCCGCCTCGCCGCCGGCGACGCTCTCTCGGGAGGCGTGTCGCCGGCCACTGCGCGTGCTCACCAAGCTCGCTCCCTGTTCATGCTTTCCAAGCGTAGGCGATGGAACGCGGCGGAGCGCATGCCGGGTTTCACCGGATCTCGGAGATCTCCGGGCCTCGCTCGAACGGCTTGAACTCCTCGTGCTCGGGCTCCTGCTCCATCGCCTGCCTGGCCTCGGCGGGCAGGCGCAGCTGGATGGGCTCGCGCGGAGCCATCGGCTCGTCGCCACGGACGACGACGATGTCGCGCACGACTCCTTCAAGGGTCTCGGCCGCGGCCGGATCGAGTGCGGCGCGGCCGCTGAGAGCGGCCCGCAGGAGCCAGCGCGGCCCGTCCACCCCGATGTAGCGGACCGGCTGCGTGCCCTGGCCCTGCGCCGGGACCTTCGCGGCCAACTCCGGCCCGAACGGGCCCTCCTGCTCCTCGGCGGTGCCGCCCAGGGCGGCCACCTCCCGGGACAGCTCGGCACGGACCTCGTCCCAGATGCCGCTGCGCTTCGGCGCGGCGAACGCCTGCACCTGCAGGGCGCTCTCCTCCACGAGCACGACGGCACCCACGATGCTGTCACCGGACATGGTGAGCTGGATCTCGAAACCGGGACCGACGGGCAGGAGCAGACCTCCCAGGTCGACCCGCTCGATCTCCGGATGCGCCTCTTCTGCGTCCCACGGACCTGATTCGCGCGCGGGAGCGGCGGGCTCCCTCTCGGGTACGGCCTGCGCCGTCTCCTCGTCCGCGCGTCGACGGCGTCCGAACACGTCGTTCACACTCCTTATGACCTGTGCTCGCCTGTGATCATCGACCGGTGGAGCCGAACCCGTTCGCGCCGCGTACCGAGCCGGGCAGCCGGTCCACCTCGTAGAAGGACGCCTTCTCCACCCGCTGGATGACCAACTGGGCGATGCGGTCGCCGCGTCTGAGCGACGCGGTCTCCTTGGTGTCGGTGTTGAGGAGGGTCACCTTGATCTCGCCGCGGTAGCCGGCGTCAACCGTTCCCGGCGCGTTCACCAGGGTGACGCCGAACTTGGAGGCGAGCCCCGACCGGGGGTGCACGAACGCGGCGTACCCGTCGGGAAGGGCGATGGCCACCCCGGTGCCGACCACGGCCCGCTCCCCCGGCAGCAACTCGACGTCCGTCGCGGCGTACAGATCGGCCCCGGCGTCACCGGGATGCGCGTAGCCGGGCAGCGGGAGCTCTGTGTCGAGACGGTGGATCAGCACCTCAACATTCATGAGCCAAGACACTACCCGTTGCGGTGGGGAGAAACCGCCTCCACGGACTCGGATGGCTTCGGTGTGGAGCGTTCCGGCGGCTCTGCTCCCTGGGGATGCAGGGGCGGCGACTGCGGAGGCTCCCCGACGGGAGGTGGCGGTTCACGGCGCAGCAGTTCCTGCAACACGCGGTAGATGACCGCGGCCACCGGGACCGCCACCGCCGCCCCCGCGATCCCCGCGATCACACCGCCCACGCCCAGCACCAGGATGATCGCCAACGGGTGGAAGTCCACCGCCCGGCCGACGATGAGCGGCTGCAGGACGTGGTTCTCCAGCTGTTGCTCGACGATGAGGACGCCCACGAAGATCGCCGCGGGCACCCAGCCCTGGGATCCGAACGTCACGAGGGTCGCGACCGTCCCCGCGAAGAGGATGCCGACGATCGGGATGAAGCTCGCGATGAACACCAGCACCGCGAGGGGCGCCCACAGCGGCACCCGCAGCACGGCGAGGGTCGCGCCGATCACCACACCGTGGATCGCGGAGATGGCGACGGTGCCCTGGACATAGTGCGAGAGGGTCCGCCAGGCGGACCGGCCCGCCCGGTCGACGTGCGGCGCCGCCCCGCCGAACGCGCGCAGGAACCAGTTCCAGATGCGGTCGCCGTCCTTGAGGAAGAAGAACGTGACGAAGAGCAGCAGCACGATGCCGGCGAGCACCTCGACCACCGCCGCTGCCCCGGTGATGACCGTGCCCGTGATCTGCCCGCGCCGTTCGACGAGCTGTTTCGTCAGCTCGTCGATGACGCCGGTGATCTGGGACTCCTTCAGATGGAAGGGCCCGTTGATCAGCCAGGTCTGCACCTCGCGCGAGGTCTTGTCGATCTGGTCGACGAGCCGGGGCGCCTCCGCGTTGGCCCTGATGCCGATGAGGAAGCCGATGCCGGCGATGACCGCGAAGAAGAGCAGGACCGTGAGCCAGGTGGCGTAGATCGGCCGCATCCGTCTGCGCAGGCGGCCGGTCACCGGATACAGCAGCGCGGTCAGCAGGAACGCCACCGCCACCGGCAGCGCCACGATGCCGACCCGGCCGATGATCTGCCAGAAGAAGTAGATCACTACGCCGAGGACGATCAGACAGGCGCCCCACACGGCGAGCGTGAGCAACGTGGGGGGCACATGAAGCGTTCGACGTTCCTTTTCCGGGATCACAACGTCCAGCCTGACATGTCGCCCCCCAACGCGCGCACCCGATTATTCATCCGGCGACGAACGCGTGACCGCCGTCACTCGGCGAGTGTGACGGACACCGTGGAATCCGGCCCAGCCGGGTCGAGCACGAACTCCTCGACGTTACCCGCCGCGCACAGGTCGTCCTGCGCCTGCCGTACGAGCGCGGCGTGGGGACCGGAGACGGAGAGGCGGGAGATCTCGGCCCGCATGGACAGCCTGGCCTCGGACTTGGCCTTGCGCACCTGGCGCAGCACCTCGGCCACAGCGCCGAGCACCGCGGGGTCGCCGTGGGCCCCGCGGCCGGGCTCGACGCCGGGGTCGGCCTCGAGATCAGCAGCGGACGGCCAGGCGGCGCGGTGCACAGAACCGGCGCGCCACCAGGACCAGACCTCCTCGGTCACGAACGGCAGGAAGGGCGCGAAGAGCCGCAGGAGCACGTCGAGCGCCTGGCGCAGCGCCGTGACGGCCGAGGCGTTCCCGTCGTAGGCCCGTGCCTTGACCAGCTCCAGGTAGTCGTCGCACAGCTCCCAGAAGAAGCGCTCGGTGCGCTCCAGCGCCCGGGTGTAGTCGTACTCCTCGAACGCCTCGGTGGCCTCCGTCACGACCGTGCGGAGCGCGGCCAGCATCGACAGGTCGAGCGGCTCGGTGACCCGCCGCTCCCCGGCGGGGGCCTCTCCGAAGCCGAGCACGAACCGGGAGGCGTTCAGGATCTTGATGGCCAGCCTCCGGCCGATCTTGATCTGCCCGGTGTCGAACGCCGTGTCCGTGCCGGGGCGCCCGTTCGCCGCCCAGTAGCGCACCGCGTCGGAGCCGTACTGCTCGAGCAGGCCCAGAGGCGTGACCACGTTGCCCTTGGACTTGGACATCTTCTTGCGGTCAGGGTCGAGGATCCAGCCGGAGATCGCGGCGTGCTTCCAGGGCAGGCCGCCGTGCTCCAGGTGCGCCCGGACGACCGTGGAGAACAGCCAGGTCCGGATGATCTCATGGGCCTGCGGGCGCAGGTCCATCGGGAAGACCCGGCGGAACAGGTCGTCGTCGCGCTCCCAGCCGGCCGCGATCTGCGGCGAGAGGGACGACGTCGCCCAGGTGTCCATCACGTCGGGATCGCCGACGAAGCCGAGCGGCTTGCCGCGCATGTTCTCGGTGAACCCGGGGGGCACGTCGCTGGACGGGTCCACGGGCAGGGACGACTCCTCGGCCGGGATCGGCGCCTCGTAGACGGGCAGGCCGTCGCCGTCCAGGGGGTACCAGACCGGGACCGGCACGCCGAAGAACCGCTGCCGGGAGATCAGCCAGTCGCCGGCCAGGCCCTCGACCCAGTTGTCGTACCTGACCCGCATGTGGGGCGGGTGCCAGCGCAGCTCGGTGCCCCGGTCGAGCAGGGCGAGGCGCAGCTCGACGTCACGGCCGCCGTTGCGGATGTACCACTGGCGGGTGGTGACGATCTCCAGCGGCCGGTCGCCCTTCTCGTAGAACTTCACCGGGCGCTGGATCTTGCGCGGGTCGCCGTCGAGGTCGCCGGCCTCGGCCAGCATCTCCACGATCCGCTCGCGAGCGCTGTGCACGGTCTTTCCGGCCAGCTCCTTGTACGGCTCGGCGGGCACGGCCTCCGGCGGGTCGTTCAGCAGGCGGCCGTCCCAGCCGATCACCGGCCGCGTCGGCAGGTCCAGCTCACGCCACCAGGTGACGTCGGTGACGTCGCCGAAGGTGCAGATCATGGCGATGCCCGAGCCCTTGTCCGGCTCGGCGAGGTGGTGGCTGAGGACCGGCACCTCGACCCCGAAGATCGGCGTGCGCACGGTCGTGCCGAACAGCGGGCGGTACCGCTCGTCGTCGGGGTGGGCCACCAGGGCGACACAGGCCGGGATCAGCTCGGGCCGGGTCGTCTCGATCCACACGCGGTCGCCGAAGCCCTGCTCGCGCTGCTCCGGGGACAGCTCGAACCCGATGCGGTGGAAGGCTCCGGGCCACTCCCGGTCCTCCAGCTCGGCCTGGGCGACGGCCGTGCGGAACGTCACGTCCCACAGCGTCGGCGCTTCGGACAGGTATGCCTCGCCGCGCGCGAGGTTGCGCAGGAAGGCCCGCTGGGACGCGACCCGCGCGTGCTCGCCGATCGTGGCGTAGGTCATCGTCCAGTCGACGGACAGGCCGAGGCGGCGCCACAGCTCCTCGAAGGCCTTCTCGTCCTCGGCGGTGAGCCGCTCGCACAGCTCGATGAAGTTCTTCCTGGACACCGGGACCTGGCCCTTGGCGTTCGCCGGCGGCTCGAAGTCGGGGTCGTACGGCAGCGAGGGGTCACAGCGGACGCCGAAGTGGTTCTGCACGCGACGCTCGGTGGGCAGGCCGTTGTCGTCCCAACCCATGGGATAGAAGACCTCGCGCCCGCGCATCCGCTGGTAGCGGGCGACGGTGTCGGTGTGGGTGTAGGAGAAGACGTGTCCGACGTGGAGCGAGCCGGAGACCGTGGGCGGCGGCGTGTCGATCGAGTAGACCTCGTCGCGGGTGCGGGACCTATCGAAGCGGTAGGTGCCGTCCGCCTCCCAGCGTGCTACCCATACCGCCTCGAGTCCATCCAGAGTGGGCTTCTCGGGCATGGCGGCGGTGCGCGGTCGCTGTTCGGTCATGCCACCTAATGGTATGGCGTCGGCGGCTCTACCGTGCGGAGAGACTAGGGTCGTTACCGAGGAGGAATCATGGCGGAAATCACGCACGCCGGCCACGAATCAGGCGCGGTGGACAAACCCGATATGACCTGGCGGATCGTCGGCGGCCTGGTAGGCATCGGCGTGGGCTTCGCCTCGCGCAAGGTGCTGTCGTTCGCGTGGCAGAAGACGACGGGAAAGAAGCCCCCTGCCAGCGCGGACTCGCTCGACATCAGCCTCGGCGAGGCGATCGCGTACGCCGTGGTGATGGGCCTCGGCATGGAGGTGGCCCGCATCGTCGCGGTCCGCGCGGCGGCCAAGAAGTGGCACTCGTGGAAGTCCGACGCCGAGACCAAGCTCTGACCGTCAACCGGCCTCGAGCGCGGTGAGGAAGTCACTGGCCCACTTGTCGACGTCGTGGGTGGCGACCCGGCGCCGCAGCGAGCGCATCCTCCGGGCCAGCTCGTGCGGCGTCGCGCGCATCGCGGTGAGCATGGCCCGCTTCATCCCGTCTATGTCGTACGGATTGACCAGGTAGGCCTGGCGCAGCTCGTCGGCGGCCCCGGCGAACTCGCTGAGCACGAGTGCCCCGCGCAGGTCGTAACGGCAGGAGACGTACTCCTTGGCCACCAGGTTCATGCCGTCGCGCAGCGGGGTGACCACCATCACGTCGGCCGCGCGGTAGAGGGCGGCCAGTTCGTTCTTGTCGTACGACTGGTGCAGGTAGCTGATCGGCTGGCGGCCCAGCATCCCGTACTCGCCGTTGATCCGGCCGACCCTGAGCTCGATGTCGCCCCGCAGCCGGATGTACTCGGCCACCCGTTCCCTCGTGGGGGTGGCGACCTGCACGAACGCCGCCTCCCCCGGCTGGATCGCGCCGTCGGCGAGCAGTTCGCCGAACGCCTTGAGCCGCTGGCCGATCCCCTTGGTGTAGTCGAGCCGGTCGACGCCGAGCAGGACGTGCTCGGGGTCGCCGAGCTCGGCGCGGATCTCCTTGGCCCGGGCGAGGATGTGCGGCTCGCGGACGAGCTGGTCCAGCTCGCCGAAGTCGACGGAGATCGGAAACGCCTCGGCCCGGACGGTACGGCCGTCCACCTGGACCTCGTTCCTGTGGTTCTGCAGGCCGAGCAGGCGGCGGCAGAGCCGGATGAAGTTGGAGGCGCCTCCGGGGCGCTGGAATCCGACCAGGTCGGCGCCGAGCAGGCCCTCCAGGAGCTCCTTGCGCCACGGAAGCTGCCAGAACAGCTCGGCCGGGGGGAACGGGATGTGCAGGAAGAAGCCGATCCGCAGGTCGGGACGGAGCTTGCGCAGCATCGCCGGGACGAGCTGGAGCTGGTAGTCCTGCACCCAGACGACGGCGCCGGGGGCGGCGGCGTCGGCGGCGGCCCGGGCGAACCGGTCGTTGACGGCCCGGTAGGCGTCCCACAGCACACGCGAGTAGACGGGCGTCGCGACGACGTCGTGATAGAGGGGCCAGAGGGTCGCGTTGGAGAAGCCCTCGTAGTAGAGCTCCATCTCAAGGGCGGAGAGCGGCACGGGGATGAGATGCATCCCGTCGTTGTCGAACGGCTTGAGTTCCTCGCCCGCGGCGCCGGTCCACCCGAGCCACGCTCCGTCGCGCCGCTGCATGACCGGCGCGATCGCCGTCACCAGGCCCCCGGGGCTGCGCCGCCATTCGGTCTCGCCGACACGGTCGACGGGCAATCGGTTCGCGACGATCAAAAACGCGCTGGTGCCATCCATTGAGCCCCTCCGGAGATCGTCCCCACTACGTCACGCCCCCGTAGGACAACCATACGAAAGGCCAGTCATACCGCCCATACCCGCCATGAAGTGCACAATTCATTTGGGCGGGTGTGAGAATGATCTCGCCAGGTCACGGGTGGTCACCAAGAGGTTTAGACCAATCGGCTACATTTCCGTATCGTTCGATCACACACAGCGCGTTCGACCGGATCGGCGTCCGGCACGAGAGAGACGAAGATCACACAAGATCACGCGGGAAGTGTCCGGGAGAACACACGGAGCCCGCGCGGAAAGCGGGGAACGCACGGAGATCGCCCGGAAAGCGGGGGAACGCACGGAGACCGTGACGATCACGTGGGTCCGACGCCGTGTCATTCGCCGCGACGTGACGTCACGCGGGGGGAAGAGCGCGCGACCTGAGGTCGGCGCGTACGGCCTGGGCGAGTTTCTTGGTGGCGACGCGATTGAACGTGCCACCCGCGATGGCTCCTGTGAAGAAGGGGCCGAGGGTGGTGAAATGCCGCCCGAGCGTTCTCATCAGGCGGTTGCGCAGCGCGGTCTTCGCCGCGGCGCCGATCGCGAGCGTGGCCGAGCCCGGGGCCAGCGGGTTGACTCCGCGCTGCCTGGCCCAGGCCACCGCGAACGCGGTGGCACGCTGGGTGCCGTTGCCGGGAACCTGCACGCCGTACACCTCGTGCAGCTCGGCGAGAAGCTTGACCTCGATGGCCGCGACGACGAGCGTCTCCGCGACCAGCTGGGCGGGAGCGGAGAGCAGCAGCGGCGGAGCGGCGAACTGGGCCGCGGCCAGGGCACCGCCGACGGCGCCGACGGCCATCGTGCCCTTCGCGGCGGTGCGGACCAGGTCGTCGGCGAGTTGCTCGCCGGTCAGCCCGTAGTGATGCCGCTGAAGCGTCGCGGCGTCTCTGATCGGGAGACGCGGCGCGATGTTCATGAAGACATCGGCGAGCCAACGGCCACGCTCGGGGCCGGCGACCTTCGCCTTCTTGGCGGAGTCGACGAGCACCCTGCTGAGGCGGCCGAGCAGGCGGCGCCGCTCGGCCCCGTCCGTTTCCTCAGGGGTCACGAGCTTGCCGACCAGCTCGGCGACCTCGTCTTGTGATCGATCCGCTTCAGAAGCCAACGGACTACTCCTAGCGTCTCCTAGGCGGCGCACTCGCGGCAGACCTGCTGACCGTTCTTCTCAGAGGCCAGCTGACTGCGGTGATGCACCAGGAAGCAACGCGAGCAGGTGAACTCGTCGGCCTGGCGCGGGATCACGCGGAGCGAGAGCTCCTCGTTGGACAGGTCCGCCCCCGGCAGCTCCAGCGACTCGGCAAGGTCCGTCTCGTCGATGTCGATGCTGCCCGACGACTTGTCGCTACGCCGTGCCTGGAGTTCCTGAAGGCTGTCCTCGTTCAGGTCGTCATCGGTCTTGCGCGGGCTGTCGTAGTCGGTAGCCATGTGCGTACTCCATCCCCCTCATCTAACTGTCGCGCTGGTCGCGCGTCTTTAACGCTTGGAAGGCCGTTCTTGTGCCCGTTTCGCCCGGGAGATTTTGCAATCGGTACCCCGGTTCGCGGAACACTGAACCTCCCGGCACGCGAGGGGATGCCGCGCAAGGCTCCAGTTAGCCAAATATGGCGAAAACCAGAGTATTGCGGGTATGACCCACCGCGTTCGACGGCACATCCAACCACATGTGCGGGGCGGTCGCTGTATCAGCGCGCCGACAGTGTCGTCCCGGCCGGGGCGCCGAGCCCCGCGAGACGCACCGTCACCACGAGACCGCCTCCGTCCCTGGGGACGGCGGTCACGGTCCCACCGTGCGCGCGGACGATCGCCCGCACGATGGACAGGCCGAGTCCCGCGCCCTTGGCGGACTCCACCCGGTCGGCGTTCAGCCTGCGGAACGGTTCGAAGATGGAGTCCACTTCGTACGCGGGGACATGTTGCCCCGTGTTGGCGACCTGAACAACGGCACCCCCGTCCACCATTCCCGTCCGTACCCAGACTTTTCCCGATGGGCCGGAATTGTGCTTGATGCCGTTCTCGATGAGGTTGGAGACGCAGCGTTCGAGCAAGACGGGATCACCCGTGACGGGCGCGGGATGGAGATCGTGCTCGACCGTGACGTCGTGCTCGGCGGCGAAGGGGGCGAGCTGCTCCACGGCGGTGGTGGCGACCTCCTGGACGTCCACCGGTTTGCGCACGGTCAGCTCGCGCTCGCTCCTGGCCAGCAGGAGAAGGCCCTCGATGAGGCGTTCGTTGCGGGCGTTCGTGCCGAGGAGGGTACGGCCCAGCACCCTGAGGTCCTCGGACGCCTCCGGGTCGGACAGCGCGACCTCCAGGACCGTCCGGTTGATCGCGAGCGGGGTGCGCAGCTCGTGGGAGGCGTTGTCGACGAACCGGCGCTGCGCGTCGAAGGCGCTGTTGAGCCGGGTGAGCATCTCGTCGAAGGTGTCCGCCAGCTCCTTGAGCTCGTCGTCCGGGCCCTGGAGGTCGATCCGCTCGTGGGCGAGGGAGGTGCCGGAGAGCTTCCTGGCCGTGGAGGTCATCTGTTTGACCGGCCGCAGCGCACGGTCTGCGACGAAATATCCGAGGATCAGCGCGAGGATCCCCACCCCGACCAGAGCCTCAAGCGACCTGATCAGCAGGCCCCTGCGCGCGCCCTCGATCGCCTGGTACTTGACGGACTCCCAATAGACCTGGAGGCGGATGAGCTCCTCCTGGGACGCGCCGACCATCGGCAGGTCCGGCCAGTTGGCCTGGATGGCCCAGCCGACCATGAGGTACATCACGAACATCAGCACCGCGCCCGCGACGAAGAACAGCGCGCCGTAGGTCAGGGTCAGCCGCCACCGGATGCTCATCCGGCCGGGCAGCGCCCGGATGTGCTCGAGCGGTCCCGCCGGTTGCACCGGGTTGGCCTCCACGGGCGGCGGGCCGTCCCACACGGGCGGGCCGCTCGGCGGCGGCGGGACCTGGGCGCGGTACGGGCCCGTTCCCATCGCCGACGTCATCCGCCCGAGGCGGCCACGCGGAGCCGGCGGGCCCTGGTGCCCCCGCGCCGTCTGTCCGCTCAGGCCACTCTGGTCACCCTGGTTCCCCTGGGGGACCCGGGCGGCGGGCCCTCCGGCGGTGCCGTCCGAGCCCGCGGAGGACTCCCTGGGAACGTCCGCGTCGTTCTTCGCGGGCTCGTACGGCTCGGTCACAGTCGGTACCCAACTCCGGGGACGGTCTCGATGATCTGAGGCTCACCCAGCTTCTTGCGCAGCGTCATCATCGTCACGCGCACCACGTTGGTGAACGGGTCGATGTGCTCGTCCCACGCCTTGTCCAGCAGATCCTCCTGGCTGACGACGGCGCCCTCGGCGCGCATCAGCTCCTCCAGGACGGCGAACTCCTTCTTGGTGAGGGCGACCTCCTTGCCGTCCCTGGTCACCAGGCGCTTGCCCGGGTCCAGCCGTACGCCCGCGCGTTCCAGCACGGGCGGCAGCGCGGGAGCGGAGCGGCGGCCGAGCGCGCGTACGCGCGCGACCAGTTCCATGAACACGAACGGCTTGGCGAGGTAGTCGTCGGCGCCCAGTTCCAGGCCCTCGACCTTGTCGTCGACCTCGCCCGAGGCGGTCAGCATGATGATCCTGGAGGCGGACCGCTCGGCCACCAGGCGGCGGGCGACCTCGTCTCCGTGGACCTTGGGCAGGTCGCGGTCGAGCACGATCACGTCGTAGTCGATGTAGCTGGTCTTCTCCAAGGCGGCGGCGCCGTCGTACGCCACGTCGACGGCCATCGCCTCGCGGCGGAGTCCGGTGGCGATCGCGTCGGCCATGACGCGTTCGTCCTCCACCACAAGCACGCGCATCCAGGTCCTCCTCAGAAGGTCGCAGGCCTCCATTCTGGCCCTGTCGGACGTAAGTCGACGGTAAGCGGTCCTCCAGCTCTACGTGACGTAGAGCACAGGCATTGGATGGTTTGAAAGTTCCTAACGTGTGGGTACAGGCAGGTCTACACCCCTCTGTCGTGTGCCGGGGAAGGGTCATGCTCTCCCCAGGATCCGGTGACGGGGTCAACTGGCACCTTTTCGCCCCCTGAGAAAGAAGGTGAGTATGGGCGAGTTCACGACCACGATCGAAACCCGGCTCAACCAGGCCTACAAGGGCCTCCAGGAAGCCACGTCGAACGGGGACGACTTCCTCGCCGACACCCTCACCGCCGAGATCGAGGACCTGCGCAGGCTGGCCGACGATCACGGCGTCGCGATCGAGCGATAGCACCCTCAACGACGCGGGGACCCACCGTTTCGGTGGGTCCCCGCGTCGTGTTCAGGGCCGGTTCCCGTGTCCGGGATCCGCTCCGGTCCGGACCGTCCGCCGTCTGCGGATCACCGTCTGCGGATCACCGGGTACGGATCACTCGTGGACGGCGGGGGCGTCGCGTTCGGGGTCGAGCGGCACGAGCAGGTCGTGCAGCCGGTCGAACAGTCCGGGAGCCGCGCACACCACCATGTCCGTGCCGTGCGGCCTGCCGCGCAGCCCGCCGATCCGCGCGCCGGCCTCGGTCGCGATCAGCCCGGCGGCGGCGTGGTCCCAGTAGTTGGTGCCGCGCTCGTAGTAGGCGTCCACCCGCCCCGCGGCGACCGAGCACAGGTCGACGGCACAGGAACCGCCCCTGCGGATGTCGCGCACCCGGGGCAGCACGTGCGCCAGCACCTCGGCCTGGACGGCCCGACGGCCGGAGTCGTAGCCGAATCCGGTCGCGACCAGCGCCCGGTCCAGCGCGACGCCGGTGTTGCAGCGCAGCCGCTCTCCTCCCAGCCAGGCGCCCTCGCCCCTGGACGCGGAGTAGAGCTCGCCGCGCCGCGGGACGCTGACCGCGCCCGCGACGATCTCGCCGTCCACCTCGACGCCGATGCTGACCGCCCAGTCGGGCAGGCCGTACAGGAAGTTGACGGTGCCGTCGATCGGGTCGACGACCCAGCGGGCGCCGCCGGTGCCGGGCGTGTCGCCGCCCTCCTCGCCCAGGACCGCGTCGTACGGCCTGGCCGCGGCGATGCGGGCGCGGATGAGCTCCTCGGCGGCGCGGTCAAGCGCGGTGACGACGTCGGTGGGGCTGGACTTGGTCTCGACCACCTCCGGCCGGGCCGGGCGCTTGGCGACGAGCATCCTTCCCGCCTCATCGGCGATGCTCACCGCCAGCGCCAGCAACTCCGCCCGGTCGGGTGAAACCCGCACCTCGTCCATCCTGACCCGCCCCCCTGCTCGGTCTGATCACACGATGTCCTGAAATTTCGTGACCGGTGAGGTCACCTGAGGCATCCTCCCAGACCGGGGGGCCAGCCGATCAGGCGAGAGTGGCCGGGTGGGTCCACTCCTCTCCGAGGACGTGCTGCGCCAGGAAGGCCAGCACGGTCTGGTACCAGGCGACGGCGTTCCCCGGCTTGAGCACCCAGTGGTTCTCGTCGGGGAAGTACAGGAACTTGGACTCGACGCCGGACCGCTGCAGGTCCCACCAGAGCCGCAGCCCCTCGCCGATCGGGACGCGGTAGTCCTTGTCGCCGTGGATCACCAGCATCGGCGTCGAGATCTCGCCGAGCCAGTTGTGCGGCGACAGCCGCGCGTACCGCTCGCTGCCCGGCCGGCCGAACTCGCGCTCCCAGTACATCGAGGCGTCCGTCGTGCCGGCGAACTGCTCCAGGTTCCACAGGGACGCGTGGGTGACGATCGCGCTGAACCGGTCGGTGTGCCCGGCGACCCAGTTGGCCATGTAGCCGCCGAACGAGCCGCCCATCGCCGCGATGCGCTGGTCGTCGATCTCGGGCAGCTTGAGGCACTCGTCGGTGATCGCCATGAGGTCGGCGTGGGTGACGGGACCCCACTCGCCCCACCCACGGTCGATCATCGCCTGGCCGTAGCCGGTGGACAGGCACGGGTCCGGCAGCAGGACGGCGTAGCCGTGCTCGGCCATGATCCACGGGTTCCAGCGCCAGGACCAGTCGTTCCAGCTCGACACCGGGCCGCCGTGGATCCACAGGAGGAACGGGGCGGGGTTCTCCGCCGTCGCCCCGGCGGGCAGGACCAGCCAGCCGCGGATCTCCGTACCGTCGTCGGCGACGGCGCTGACCTCGGTCAGCGTGCCGGGCAGGTCCAGCGCGGGAACCGGTGACGGCAGCGTGGTCACGGCGCCGTCGGGGGCGACGCGCACCGGGACGGGCGGCGCGTCCACGGCGCTCCTCAGCGCGTAGATCGACCCGTCGGCCGCCGGGCACAGCTCAAGGTAGGCGCCGTCATCGGGGGTGATCCGCACCGGTTCGCCGTCCTCCGCGCCGGTCACCGGCACGCGGAAGATCGGGCGGCGGCCCTGGTGGTCCGCGGCGATGAAGACCGCGTCAGACGAGGGCGCCCAGGCGACGTCCGCCGGGAAGAGCTCGCCGCCGAGCGCCCGGCCCTCGCCGGTGGACAGGTCGATGACCCACAGCCCGTACGCGCTGGAGAGTTCCTCTGTCGCGTGCCGCTCCCGTGTGCAGGCGACGAATCGGCCGTCGGGCGAGACCGCGACCGGCCCGCCGAAGTCGTGCTCCCCGGAGGTGGCCAGCACCCTGCGACCCAGCGCCTCGCCCGTGGCCGGGTCCAGGTCGATGGCGACGAGTTCGGAGCGCACCTTGCCGCTCGGGAGCGGCACGTACCAGGTGGTGATGACCGTGGCGCCGTCGGGCGTCACCGCGAACGACGCCAGGTCGAGCGCCCGGCCGGGCTCGGGCGTCAGATCGTGCCCGTCGAGCCGGTCGTAGTCGGCTCCGGCGCGCGCCGCGAAGAGCCGGGACTGCGCGGGACCGAGGTCCTGGTCCCAGTAACGGATGGGGTACCCCTCGTGCAGGATGGCGCTGACCCCGGCCTCCTTGCGCGCCTTGCGCCGGTCCGCCTCGGTGGCGGCGTCGCCCGGCAACACCTCGGCGGTGTACACGATCGTGCCGCCGGCCGCCCTGACGCCGGTGACGCCCCCGGGCCGGTCCGCGATCCGCCTCGGCTCGCCCCTCTCGGGCAGCAGCCAGAGCGCGGGGACCTCCTCCGCCTCGTCCTTGACCGTCTCGTCGGGTCTCCGCGAGACGAACAGCACCTCGCCTTCGGTGGTGAACTCCGCGCCCGCCTCGCCCTTGGCCGACCGGGTCAGCCGGTGCGGGCGGCCCTCGGGATCCAGGGGGATCTCCCAGAGCGCGGTGCCGTACGATTTCCTGTCGGGATTGAGGGACTGGACCACGGACACCAACCGCGTCCCGTCCGGGGAGAGCCGCAGCGACTGCACGCGCGGCACGGCGACGTATTCACTCATGTCCCGGAAATGACTCACCGATCGAACCTACCTCGATCTTCCGGCGCCACCAACGTACTCATCCCCCGCCCGGCCGCCGGACGCCCGGCAGGTCTCCCCACCGGACCGGCGTACGGGCCGAATAGGCTGTGAGACCGGATCGGCGGCGAGGCCGGGACGGCGAGCGTGATCGGGCGGGGAGCGATGGGCGATCTGACACATGAGGACGGGCGTCCGGCTCCGCGTTACGACGCGCTGCTCGTGGTGTCCTTCGGCGGTCCGGAGAAGCCCGACGACGTCATGCCGTTCCTGGAGAACGTCGTACGCGGGCGCGGGGTGCCGCGCGAGCGGCTGCTCGAGGTGGAGGCGCACTACCAGCGCTTCGGCGGGGTCAGTCCGATCAACCGGCAGTGCCGTGACCTGATCGCGGCTCTCGACGTGGACGTCCCCGTCTACTGGGGCAACCGCAACTGGCATCCGTTCCTGGAGGACACGGTCCGCCAGATGGCGGCCGACGGGGTGCGCAAGGCGGCGGCGTTCGCCACCTCCGCGTACAGCTCCTATTCGAGCTGCCGGCAGTACATCGAGGACATCGCGCGGGCGCGGGCGGCGGTCCCGGACGCTCCGGAGATCGTGAAGCTGCGCCACTACTTCGACCACCCGGGCTTCGTCGCCGCGATGGTGGACCACACGCGCCAGGCCCTGGAGCGGCTGCCCGAGCCGCGTCGGGAGCAGGCGCGGCTGGTGTTCACCGCGCACAGCATCCCGATCTCGATGGCGAAGACGGCCGGGCCCGCCGGGGGTGCCTACGAGGCGGAGCTGCGCCGGGCGGCCGCGCTCGTCGCGGCGGAGATCCCCGGGGACCGGCCGTGGGACCTCGTCTGGCAGAGCCGCAGCGGCCCTCCCCACATCCCGTGGCTGGAGCCCGACGTCTGCGACCACCTGGAGGCACTGCACGCCTCCGGCACGGAAGCGGTCGTCCTGGTGCCGATCGGCTTCGTCTCCGACCACATGGAGGTCGTCTACGACCTCGACGTGGAGGCGAAGGCGCTCGCCGAGCGGCTCGGCCTGCCGCTCTCCCGCGCGGCCACGGCCGGGATCCACCCCCGGTTCGTCGCGATGGTCTCCGAGCTGATGGCCGAGCCGGAGCCGACCCCGTGCCCGGCGACCTGCTGCCCGGCACCGGTACGGCACCCCCGCTGACCCCCCGCTGAACCCCCGCCGGGCCGACGCCCGCCGCCGGCGGATCAGCGGTAGGCCTGGGCGTACGCCTCGGCGAGGCCGAGGACCTTGTTCACGTAGTCCCACGAATGGTTGTAGAACCAGACGGCCTTCCTGAGCTTCTCCCCGCCGCGGGCCGCGCCGTTGGCGCAGAGGTACTTCGCCGCCGACGGCACCGCGTCGTAGGCGCTCCAGATGTCCGCCTTGCCGTCGCCGTCGCCGTCCACGCCGTACGACTTCCAGGTGGCGGGCATGAACTGCATCGGGCCGAGCGCGCCCGCGGAGGACGGGCCGTTGTTGCGGCCGTGCCCGCTCTCCACCTGGCCGATGGCGGCCAGCACGGTCCATGACAGGCCGGGGCACACCTCGGCCGACTTCCGGTAGAGCTCCAGGTAGCTGTCCGGCCGTCCCACCAGACCGTGCCCGGCCGTCCTGGTGGAGCCGCCGTCGCCGGCCTTCGTCGCGTCCCCGCCGCCCTTGCCGCCCTCGCCGTTCTTCGCGCCCTTCGTGTCCTTCGTGTTCCCGCCCGCGTTCCCGCCCGTGGTCCCGGCCGCCGGGACGGTGAGGACGTGCGCCTTCGCGCCGAGCACGCGCCCGACCCCGCGCGCGTCCGGAGAGTCCCCGTGGATCAGGACGACCACGCCGGGGGAGAATCCGAGCCGCCGCCCGAGGTCCACGCCGATCAGCCCGTCCACGGCGGGCAGGCCGAGGGACGCCGAGGCCGCCAGGCGCAGCCGCGGACCACCGTCCACCTGGTATTCCGCGCCGAGGTTCATGCCGAGCCGCCGGACCACCGCGGAGTCAGCGACGAGCTCGCCCCGGCTGAGCGCGCTCCACACCTCGGGGTGCTCGGCGACCGGCCGGGGAGTCCAGGACCGGAAACCGGCCGGATCGACGGCGAGGAGCTGCAACGAGTTGCCCGCGATGCGTATCGTGCCCCCGTCGGCCGCGGCGACCTTCCGTACGCGCTTGAGAGCGGCGAGCTTCCGCAGCGCGCCGTCGGACACCGCCGAGGTCATGATCGCCATCAGCTCGGGAGGGGTCACCTGGACGGCCGCGTCCGTGACCGGAGCGCTGGACGGGAGCGTGGCGTCGGGGCGCAGGGGCGCGCCGCCGCCGGTCCCATCTCCCCCGGCCGATCGCGGTGCCGGCGTCCGCCCGTCACCCCCGCCGTCCGCCGCCGCGGCGTTCCGGCCGTTCCCGCCGTCCGCCCTGCCATCCAATGGGCCGTCCGATCGGCCGTCCGCGAACACCATCGCGCCGCCCACGGCGCCGACGATCGCCAGCAAAGCCACCAGCCCCACCACAACCATGCGAAGTGACGCAAACCACGGAACAGGGGGCACCTGGTTCAGGTTAGACCCTCTGGCGTGCTGATCGAGAAATCACTTGCCAACCGCAGGGCGGTACGCCAGGGTCTGACAGGATAAGTGCACGTCCGCGTGCCGTGGGCGGGGGAGCCCGTGGCCGCATCCGATCACATCGAGGTGCCCGGACGCACAAGGTGCGAGGGGAATCGACATGGTTGGGCCGTACCGCGGGCTGCTTGGCACGCCCGGCGTCAAGGGCTTCGTCATCGCGGGATTCGTCGGCCGGATCCCGATGTCCATGCTCGGCATCGGCATCATCCTGCTCGTCTCGGAGCTGACCGGATCCTACGCCACGGCGGGCGCCGTCTCCGCGGTCCAGTCGGTGGCCTTCGCGGTCGCCGCCCCGCTGTCGGGCCGGCTCGTGGACCGGTTCGGCCAGGCCAGGGTGCTCGTCCCGCTGGTCTTCCTCCACGGCGTCGCGCTCGTCGCGCTGATGCTGTGCGCCCACGCCAAGCTGCCCATCTGGACCCTGTACGCCACCGGCATCGTCGTGGGAGGCGCCGCCACATCGCTGGGGTCGATGGTCCGGGCCCGGTGGTCGCACGTTCTCGACGATCCCTCGAAGCTGCACACGGCGTTCTCGTTCGAGTCCGTGGCCGACGAGGCGATCTTCGTGGCGGGTCCGGCCTTCGTCACCGCGCTGGCCACCGGCGTCAACGTCTACGCGGGGCTCATCGTCGCCGTCGTGCTCGCCGTCGGCGGCACCCTCGCCTTCGCCGCGCTCCGCGGCACGGAGCCGCCGGCCGTACGGCACCGCGAGCACTCGGGGTCGCCGATCGCGATCCCGGGAGTCGCGATGCTGGCGGTGGTGTTCCTCGCCGTGGGTTCGGTCTTCGGGTCGGTCGACATCGTCACCGTGGCGTTCGCCGAGGAGCAGGGCTCCAAGGGCCTGGCCGGCCTGATGCTCGCCTCGGTCGCGGGCGGCAGCATGATCTCCGGCCTGTGGTACGGCTCACGCCGCTGGAAGATCGCCCTGCGTGGCCGGCTCGTGCGCGGGCTGGGCGTGTTCGCCGTGGGGCTGACGCCGCTCATCCTGATGGGCAACGTCCCCACGATGAGCGTCGCGCTGTTCTTCGCGGGCCTGGCGATCTCCCCCACGCTGATCACCGGTTTCTCCCTCGTCGAGCGCCTGGTTCCCGCGTCGCAGCTCACCGAGGGCATGTCGTGGCTCTCGACGTCGCTCGGGTTCGGCGTGGCCATCGGCGCCTGGGCGGGGGGACGGCTCACCGACCTGTACGGAGCCTCCAACGCCTACGGTTTCCCCCTCATCTGCGCGCTGCTCGCCGTCGCCGTCGGGGTCGCCGGGTCAGCCTGGCTGCGCACTCCCGAGACGGCCGGCCAGGACGCCGTCTGACGGCGCCCGCCCGGGTCACGCCGGGGGGCGTGAGCGGCGTGAGCGCGGGCCGGTCCCGCCGGGAGCCGGCTCCCGGCCCCTCTTTCCCTGGTCTCACCTCTGGCCTCGGCCCATATTTCATGAGTATTGTTCATATTCTCCGAAATCGTGGGCTTGGATGGTCATGAGCGAGTTCCGCAACTGGGCTGGGAACCAGTCAGTCACCCCGGGCGAGGTCAGGACGCCCGCGTCCGCCGCCGAGGTGGCGCAAGCCGTACGGGACGCGGCGGACAGCGGGCGGCGGGTGCGCATGGTGGGCACCGGGCACTCCTTCACCGGCGTCGCCCTGGTCGACGGCATCATGCTGCGCCCCGACGCGCTCACCGGCGTCATCGCGACCGGCGACGACTGGGCCAAGGTCGCCGCCGGCACCCCGCTCCACGTGGTCAACGACGAACTGCACCGACGCGGCCTCGCCCTCGGCAACATGGGCGACATCACCGCGCAGACCATCGCGGGCGCGATCCAGACCGGCACCCACGGGACCGGCCGGGACATCGGCGGCCTCGCCGACCAGGTCATCGAGCTGGAACTGGTACTCGCCGACGGCACGATCACCACCGTGAGCGAGGGCCCGCTGTTCGACGCGGCCCGCGTGGGTCTCGGCGCGCTCGGCATCCTCACCGCGGTCACCTTCCGGGTGGAGCCGTCGTTCCTCCTCCACAGCCGCCGTGAGCCGCTGCCGTTCAGCGGCATCCTGGAGTCGTTGGACGAGCTGACCGCCGACAACGAGCACCTCGACTTCTTCTGGCTGCCGCACACCGACACCTGCCTGGCCAAGCGGAACAACCGGTCCCCCGGCCCGGCCAGGCCCACCGGTCCCTTCAAGCACTGGCTGGACAACGTCTTCCTGGAGAACACGATCTTCGGTGCCGCCTGCGCGACCGGCGCGAAGATCCCCGGCGCCATCCCGCGCATCAACGGGATCTCCGCCAGTCTGCTGAGCGCGTCCGAGTCCGTGGACACGTCGTACAAGATCTTCAACTCGGTTCGGGAGGTGCGCTTCCTGGAGATGGAGTACGCGATCCCGCGCGAGCACCTCGCCCGAGCCCTCCGCGAGACGCGTGACCTCATCGAACGGATGGACTGGAAGATCACCTTCCCGGTGGAGGTCCGCGTGACCCCTCCCTCTGACGCATGGCTGTCCACGGCGTACGGGAGGCCCAGTGCGTATATCGCCTGCCACGTCTACCGCCCGACGCCGAACCCGGCGTACTTCGAGGGCGTCGAGGAGATCATGACGAGACTTGAGGGACGCCCGCACTGGGGCAAGCTGCACACCCGGAACGCGGCCTACCTCTCGACGGCCTATCCCAAGTTCGCCGACTTCCTGGCCCTGCGGGACGAGCTCGACCCGCGGCGCCTGTTCACCAACGACTACCTGGACGGCGTCCTGGGCTGACCGGGCCGTCCCCGATCACCTCCCGACTCTGCTCACCGCCGCCCCGGAACCGGGCCGCGGCGGCCACCGCGACTCGCCGGAAACCTTCGAGGGCCGAGAACCGCTTGCGGGCACCGCCGCCCTGTAGAAAGGTGAATGCGACAAATGTGACTGGCGTCACGTCGCCTGCCACGCCCCTTGGGAAGGCGATGTTCGGACATGCCGGGTACGGTGCTGGAAGGCAACCGGCTCACGCGAGAGACTCAAGGGTCCGGGGGAAGATTGAGCACGACGACGAAGGGACTCGCATGCAGGAGCTCCGTCTCGTCGCGGTAAGTGAGGACGGCACCTACCTCGTTCTGGCGACGGCCGGGCGCGGTACGCGGTTCACACTTCCCGTCGACGACCGGCTCCGCGCTGCGGTCCGCGGCAACTTCTCCCGTCTCGGCCAGTACGAGATCGAAGTGGAGAGTCCGTTGCGTCCCAAGGAGATCCAGGCTCGCATCCGCGCCGGCGAGTCGGCGGAGGAGATCGCGGCCACCGCCGGTATCCCGGTGGAACGTGTCCGCTGGTTCGAGGGGCCCGTGCTCCAGGAGCGCGAGTACATGGCCCAGCAGGCGCAGCGCGTCGCCGTACGCCTTCCGGGCGAGAACACACCCGGGCCCACGCTCGGCGACCTGGTCGCGGAGCGGCTGACCCGGCGCGGCGTACCCGCCGACGAGATCGACTGGGACTCCTGCAAGCGCGACGACAACCTCTGGCGGGTGAAGCTCGGCTTCGTCTGGAACGGTCACACGCGGCACGCGGAGTGGCTGTTCGACCCGCGCCGCCGCCACATCACGCCCAACGACGACGAGGCGATGCGCCTGTCGGCGGCCGAGTACGTCGAGCCCGTCCCGCGCGAGGACACGACCGTGCGGCCGTTCCTGCCCCGCCTCGCGTCGAAGCTCGCACCCGTGCCGCCGCTTCCCGACGGCTCGCTCTCGATCCGGGCCGGTCGCACCGAGCCCGACTATCCGCCCGTACGGCACGAGCCCATGCGGCGGGACGAGCCGGTGTACGACGAGCCCGCCGCGCAGAGGGCCGAGACGGCCTACCTGCCCGAGCCGCCGATCGTCGCGGGCACGACCGCGTTCCGCCCGGATCCGGGCCGGGAGACGGCGTTCCACCTGCGCGAGCCCGTTCAGGAGCAGATCCAGGAGCAGATCACGGCACGGCCCGCTCCCCAGGCACCGGCCCCGGTTCACATGACCGGACCCGGCGTGGAGCGGCCCGGCGCCTTCGTCCCCGACCCCGCGGAAGCCGTGCCGCGGACCTCCCCCGCGCCCCCGGCCGGTACGGCGCACGAGCCCGCGATCGAGGCGACACCACGCGCCGAGGAGACACCGCGCGCCGAGGAACGGCTCTCCGTCGTTTCGGAGAGCGCGCCTTCGGCCGATCAGACGCGGGTCGCTCCCCCGGCGGTCGACGCGCCCAGGGTGGAGGCGCCCGCCACCATCGAGCATCCGTCGCGGCAGGTGGAGACCACGCCACAGGCGACGGCCGATGGCGCACGGCCTCCCGTCAAGGACGAGACCGGCACCCCCGACATCCCCGGCGCCGTGCCGCGGCAGCTCGTCACACCCGCTGTCGCGGACGTCGCGGCGGAGGAGAAGGCCGCCGTCACGGCGTCCGGAGACACCGGCACAGCGCCCGAGACCACACCCGCCGCCACACCCGCCGCCACGCCGGACGCGGCGTCCGCCACGCCCGACGCCCATTCCGTGCCGGATGCGGTGCCGGACGTGGTGCCGGACGTGGTGCCGGACGTGGTGAAGGATGTCGTGCCGAATGTCGTGCCGGATGTCGTGACACCGCCCGAGGCACAGGCCGTCACCGCACAGGCCGTCACCGCACAGGCCGTCACCGCACAGGCCGAGCCGGACGTTTCGCCGGAGGTCGGGCACGACACCGGGACGACTCCCCCGGCGGCCGAGGCCCGTCCCGAGCCCGTCTCACCCGAGCCCGAGCCCGAGCCCGAGCCCGAGCCCGCGGCTCAGGGCGAGGCCGCCGCTCCCGCGGCCACCGCTGAGCCCGCCGGTCCCGCGCCCACGGAACCCGAGCCTGAGCAGGCCAAGGAGCCAGTCGCCGTACCCGCGGCGAGGATCAGCGAAGAGCGCGCCGCACCACCACCAGTCCCGGCACCTGCGCCGGCCGCACCGGCGCCGGGCGCCAAGGGCACCGGCAAAGAGGCCGCGGCGGCGAAGGAGACGAAGCCCGAGCCGCCGGCTCCGCCCGCGCCCAAGCCCACCCCGGCGCGTCCCCGCAAGTCGCGTGGCCGCCGCGCCTCCGTGCCGACATGGGACGAGATCATGTTCGGCGCCCGCAAGCAGGAGTGACCCGCCGACTCGACCTGCGGCGGCTCAGCCGTCGATCCGGCCCGAGTTCTCCCCCCGATCGGGAGCGACGGCCACGAAGGGCGCGATCCACGCCGGGGTGACCTCGGCGGTGGTGGTGGCGATGTTCTGGTCCAGCGCCCATAGCCCGGCCCCGGCCCGCTGACGCGGTCGGCGATCTCCTTCAGCGTCTTCACCGACCTGCCGAGCCGGTCCGGCTTGGTGAACACCACCACGTCGCCGGGCCGCAGCGCATCCGTCATCGTGGACCCTATGCCGACACTCGGGGGTTCCTACTCCGGTCGTCGTCGCACGGCGTCGGCGATGACCCCTGTCACGAACTTGTCGACGACCGCCGTGGCCGGCGGGCCGGGGTCGCGGTCCGCGAACAGGAGATGACCGCCACCGACCAGGGAGAGGGTGAGCGAGTCGATGTCGGCGCCCGCCGCGATGCGGCCCAGTTCACGCTCATCGGCCAGATAATCGGAGATCGCGGTCGTGGCCTCGGCGAGGATCGCGATGCCACCTCCGGGCCTGGCTTGCCGCAGCCGCGCGCGCAACTCGTCCCGGAAGGTGATGAGCGGGATGATCGCCACCGGAACCGGTCCGAACAGGGTGGTCAGCGCACTGGTGAGGTTGTCGGCCACCGTGCCGGTACCGGCGGACTCGCGCAGCGCGCTCGCCTGCGTCTCGAGCCGCGCGGCCCGGTCGAGCACGAGGTCGGCGAGGAAGGCGTCGAAGTCGGTGAAGTGCCGGTGCAGGACGCCTTTGGCGCAGCCCGCCTCGTCGGTGACGGCCCGGCTGGTCAGCCCGTTCGGCCCGTCACGCAGAAGCACGCGTTCCGCAGCGTCGAACAGCTGCTGCCGGGCGTCGCGAAGGTGTACCCCCGTCGGCACTTAAGAGATCCTCTCGTGCGTCAACCAGCTGACATCTGTTGGCTAGTGGGCGTGCGCCCACTAAGGTGGGCGCATGCCCATCCTACCTCGAGAGCAACCAGAACCGTCCCCAGCGGATCCGCACAAGGCCCGACGGATGGCCGAGTCGTTCGGCGTGGACGCGCAACGCTACGACCAAGCCCGCCCCGGCTACCCCGATGCGTTGGTGACGCGGATCGTCACCGGGAGCCCCGGGCCTGACGTGCTCGACGTCGGCTGCGGTACCGGCATCGCGGCCCGCCAGTTCCAGGCCGCCGGCTGCACCGTGCTCGGCGTCGAGCCCGACGCTCGGATGGCCGACTTCGCGCGAGCCCGGGGCCTGCGGGTCGAGGTGGCGGCCTTCGAAGCCTGGCAGCCCGCCGGCCGGACGTTCGACGCGGTCGTCGCCGCCCAGTCATGGCACTGGGTGGATCCGGTCACCGGCGCCGCCAAGGCGGCACGTGTGCTGCGTCCAGGAGGACGGCTGGCGATCTTCGGGCACGTGTACGAGCCGCCTGCCGAGGTAGCCGAACCGTTCGCCGCCGCCTACCGGAGGGCGGCGCCCGACTCCCCGCTCAACGGCCAACCGGCCCGACGTCCGGTCGCCTTCTACCAGGCGGGATACGCGAAGTTCGCCGACAAGATCCGCGAGACCGAACAGTTCAACGATCCCGAACAGTGGCGATTCGACTGGGAGCAGTCCTACACGCGCGACGAATGGCTGGCCCTGCTACCCACCACCGGCGGCCTCACCCAACTCCGCCCCGATCAGCTGGCCGAGATACTGGACGCGGTCGGGGGCGCCGTCGACTCCCTGGGTGGACGCTTCACGATGAGCTACACCACCCTGGCCGCGACCGCCGTACGCGCCGGCGCCTCCTGAGTCCCACCCCCGAGTCGCCACCCGCCTAGGAATCCGCGCGGCCGTTCGACGCTCTGCCAGGCAGTTGGCGGAGTGCGGCCGGCCGCGTGGACGGCCGGCTCGACCGGGAGTCGCCGGCCGGGCGGATCGCCGGTGCCGACCGCCGACTCGTGTACGCCCTGTGGTCCGGGGCGTCGGGCCACAGGATGCCCGCCATCAGCGCCCGGGAGACGGACCGGCCGCAGAGGGCGATGAACGACAGAAGGCGCTCGGGTCCCCGGTGACAGGCATCTGATCGTCTCCGGCGAGTAGACGGAAACCGCCGAGAAGGGCGACCCGCAGCGGGCCGGTCTCAGCTCTCCATAATCCTCCCTCCTCGCATGGGAAACAGATGGGAACAGGATCCGACCGTCGGTTCCGCGGCGCTTTCCCTCCCCAGGTACCCGATATGTGATGAATCGCTGTGATTTTCACCGAATGGGTGGCCAACGTGCTTCCAATCGGATGTTCCCCGAGGTCACGCGGTGTCCGACCACACCTCTCAGCGCGCCGTCAGCGATATGTCAGCGCCGGCCGGAGAGGATCAGCGAAATGTCAGTGCCGTCCTCCAGAGTGGATCCGACACCGAAGAGAGAAGAGATCATGACATACGCGATTCAGGCCGAGGGTCTGGCCAAGCGTTATGGCGAGACCAGGGCGCTCGACGGGGTGGATCTGGAGGTGCCACGAGGCCGGCTGCTCGGCGTCCTCGGGCCGAACGGCGCGGGGAAGACCACCGCGGTGCGCGTCCTCGCCACATTGCTCAAGCCCGACGCGGGCCGCGCCCGGGTGGCCGGGTTCGACGTCGTCAAGCAGGCCCACCAGGTGCGGTCGCTGATCGGCCTGACCGGGCAGTACGCCGCGGTCGACGAGGCGCTGACCGGCGTGGAGAACCTCGTGATGATCGGCCGCCTGCTCGACATGCCGCGGGCCGAGGCCAAGCGGCGCGCCGCCGAGCTGCTCGACCGGTTCGACCTGACCGAGGCCGGCGGCCGGGCCGCGAAGACGTTCTCGGGCGGCATGCGCCGCAGGCTGGACCTCGCCGCGAGCCTGGTGGGCCACCCCCAGCTGCTGTTCCTGGACGAGCCGACGACCGGCCTCGACCCGCGCAGCCGCGCGGACCTGTGGGCGGTCGTCCGCGGACTGCGGGACGACGGCGTGACGGTGCTGCTCACCACGCAATATCTGGAGGAGGCCGACCAGCTCGCCGACGACATCGTGGTGTTCGACCACGGCAAGGTGATCGCGCGGGGCACGTCCGACGAGCTCAAGGCCACCACGGGCGCCCAGGTGCTGGAGGTGCGGCCGCTGCGGGCATCCCATCTGGACGTGGTCGCGGGTGTGGTGGGCGACGTTCTCGGCTCGGCGCCGGAGATCGCGGGCGGCCTGGTCACCGGCAGCGTTCGCGACCCCGCGCTGGTTCCCGCCATCGTGCGCCGCCTGGACGACCTCGGGGTGGTCGCGGCCGAGCTGTCGCTGCGCAAGTCCAGCCTCGACGAGGTCTTCCTGGCCCTGACCGGCCACCGCGCCGACGACGGCGGCGCCGACTCCCACGACGACACGCGGGACGGCACCGCGCGGAAGGAGGAGGTCGCGATATGACGACCTTCACGCAGACCGCCCCGGTCACCGCCTCCCCGAGGCCGGGGATCGCGGCGACCGTCCGCCACACCGCCACGCTCGCATGGCGGAGCCTGGTGCAGATCAAGCACAACCCGATGGAGCTCCTCGACCTGAGCGTCCAGCCGATCATGTTCCTGCTGCTGTTCACGTACGTGTTCGGCGGGGCGATCTCCGGCTCCACGGGTGACTACCTGCAGTTCTCGCTGCCGGGCCTGATCGCGCAGAACATGCTGTTCGCCAGCTTGACGACGGCGATCGGGCTGAACACCGACATCACCAAGGGCGTGTTCGACCGGCTGCGCAGCCTGCCGATCGCCCGCTCCGCACCGCTGACCGGGCGCATTCTCGCGGACACGCTCAAGCAGGTGTGGGCGTTCGCGCTGTTCCTCGGCCTCGGCATGGTCCTGGGGTTCCGGGTCCAGACCGGCGTGCTGGGGGTCGTGGGCGCCCTCGCGCTGCTGCTCACGTTCGCTCTGGCGCTGTCCTGGGCGGCGGTGCTCATCGGGCTGACCGCGGAGAACCAGGAGAAGGTGCAGATCGTGGCGTTCTCCCTGATGATGCCGATCACCTTCACCAGCAACGCCTTCGTGCCGACCGACACCATGCCGGGCTGGCTGCAGAAGTGGGTGGAGATCAACCCCGTCACCCACCTGGCCGACGCGGTCCGGGGCCTCCTCAGCGGTGGCCCGGTCGCCTCCAGCGCGACCATCTCCGTGCTCTGGGCGGCCGGTCTTGCGGTGGTGTTCGCCCCGCTGTCCGTCCGTGCCTTCCGCAACCGCACCTGAGCCGCGCCTGAACCACACCCGAGCCCACCTGTTGCTTTGGCCCGCCTTGTGCTCCGGGCCCACCGGGCCTCTCACGCCGAGGCGGCGGCGACCACCTCGTCGAACGGCATCCCCCGGCCGCGCTCGTACGACCGCGAGAACTCCTCGGGTCCGAGCGCGGCCTGCGCGTTCGCGGTGATGCGGGCGTGGTCGTAGGCGGTGACCTCCTCTATGCCGCGAATCGCGGCGGCGGCGCCGAGAAGGCTTGCGGCCAGTTCCGGCTCGTCGTCCAGCAGTGCCAGACCGGCCCGGGCGATCAGGATATATCCGATGATCGGCCCATCTTGCGACGTGAGGGCGGCGTCCAGCGCCTCCGCGTGCATCCGCCGGGACCGGACCGCGTCGCCCTCCTGCTCGGCGAGCAGCCCGAGGGACGCCCGCAGGGTCGCGAGGAACTGCGGCGGGTGCACCTCGGGTCCGTCGAGCATCCCCACGGCCTGCGCGTAGTGCATGCGGGCGAGGTCGAGGTCACCGTCCTCGCGGGCGAACTCTCCCTTGATGACGCACACGCCCGCCGCGCCGACCGGGTCGTCACCGTTCGCGCAGATGCGGGCCGCCTCGGCGAGCACCGCGATCGCCCCCGCGCGGTCACCCGCCGCGTTGAGGGTGAGCGCCAGCCGGCCCCGCATGTACGGGGTGTCGTCGGAGGCGCCGATCTCGTCGACGAACGCGATGGCCTCCCGCATGACCGGGATCGCCTCGGCGTTGTTCCCGCGCATGGCGCTGACCTCCGCGAGCGCGGACAGCGAGTTCGCGATGCCCCAGCGGTCTCCGGTCACGCGGAAGCCGTCCAGCGCGGCTCGCACGTCGGCCTCTCCCTCCTCGACCCTGCCGCTGTTGAAGTGCAGGTGACCGCGGAAAAGATGGGCGGAGGCGACCAGCCACGGATCCCGGTCGGCGAACAACTCCTCCAGGAGGGCGTCGATGGGGGCGTCCTGGCGCAGGAAGAGGTTCAGCACCGGCCGGGCGAGCGCGACGATCGGATGCAGCGAGCCTGGTTCGAGGAGCCCGGTCAGTAGGGAGACGCCTTCGAGTGCCTCCCTCGCCCGCTCCCAATCAGCGGATCCGCCCAGGACGGTCACTCCGTAGACCGCCAGCACCAGGGCCCGCCTGGCCGGATCCATGTCCTCGGGGACGATCCGGAGCACTTCGGCGGCACGTGCCGCGCCCTCCCCGCGGCGGCCGGCCAGCCACCAGTACCAGCCGAGGGCGCCGACCAACCGGACCGCCAGCTCCGCGGCGCCGCCGTCGACCGCCCGGCGCAGCGCGGCCGACAGGTTGTCCTGCTCTGCCGTCAGCCGCGCCAGCCACTCGACCTGGTCCCGCCCGCGCAACCGCGAGTCGGCGGTCTCCGCCAACTCGGTGAAATAGCCGGCGTGCGCCAGCTGTACGCGGTGCTCCTCGCCGGACTCGGCGAGCCGCTCGGCGGCGTAGGCCCTGATCGTCTCCAGCATCGTGTAACGCCCGCCGTCGTAGACGAGGAGGGACTTGTCCACCAGATGTCCGAGCAGGTCGACGGCCCAGCCGGACATGCCGGGACCGGCGCAGACCCGTTCTGCGCTCTCCAGCGTCGCCCCGCCCGCGAAGACCGACAGGCGCGCGGCGAGACGCCGCTCGTCCTCGTCCAGCAATTCCCAGCTCCACTCGACCACGGCGCGGAGCGTCTGGTGCCTCGGCAGCGCCGTACGGCTCCCGCTGGTGAGCAGGCGGAAACGGTCGTCGAGCCGGTCGGCGATCTGCGCGGCCGAGAGCGTGCGCAGCCGGGCGGCGGCCAGCTCGATCGCCAGGGGCATGCCGTCGAGCTCGCGGCAGATGCGTTCGACGGCGGGGCGCTCGCCGTCCACCGTGTAGCCGGACCGGGCGGCGGCGGCCCGGTCGGCGAACAGCCGGACGGCGTGATCGAGGTCGAGCGGCCGGACCGGCCACAACATCTCACCGGTGATCCCCAGCGGCTCGCGGCTGGTGGCGAGGACACGGACGTCCGGGCAGTCGGCCAGCAGCCGGTCCACCAGCACCGCGGCGGGCTCGATCAGGTGCTCGCAGTTGTCGAGCACGATCAGCATGCGCCGGCCCGCGAGAAGGCCGGCCAGCCGCCCCATGGGGTCGGTCTCGGCGTGCGGCGCACCCGGATGCCTGGTCATCAGGGACGCGTCCCTGAGGCCGAGCGAGGTGAGCACCGTCTGCGCGATCTCCTCAGGATCGCGCAGCGAGGCGAGCTCGACCAGCCACGCGCCGTCCGGCATGCGGGCGGAGAGGGCCTCGGCGGTCTCGACCGCCAGCCTCGTCTTGCCCGCCCCACCCGGCCCGAGGAGGGTGACCAGCCGGTGCCCGTCCAGCAGGTCCCCCGCGCGCTCGACGTCCGGCTCGCGCCCGACGAAGCTCGTCAGCCTGGCCCGCAGGTTGCCCTTGCGCGCGGCGGACGCGGGCCGCGTGGCGTCGTGATGCGGAGGGCCGTGATGCGGCGGGTCGTCACGCGGGGAGAGCAGGTCGTGACGCGGCGGGTCGTCACGCGGGGAGAGCAGGTCGTCATGCGGGTGGAGCGGGTCGCGGCGGAGCACGGCGAGGTGCAGCTCGGCGAGCTGGGGCGACGGGTCGGCGCCGAGCAGGTCGGCGAAGGAGGACCGGGCCTCCTCGTAGGCGGCGAGCGCCTCCACGTGCCGGCCGGACGCGTAGAGGGCCCGCATGAACTGGCCGCGCAACCGCTCGCGCAGCGGATGGGCCGTGATCAGGGAGCGGAGCTCGGGCAGCACCTCCGCGTGCCGTCCGAGCAGCAGGTCGGCGTCGATCCGGTCCTCGGTCGCGGCGATCCGCAGGTCGTCGAGCCGGGCGATCTCGGGCGCCCCGTCGGGCAGGTCGGGGAGCGCGGGCCCGCGCCAGAGGGCCAGGGCGTCCCGCAGGGTGCGCGCGGCACCGGCGGCGTCGCGCGCGGCCAGCTCGCGGCCGCCGTCCCGGCAGAGCCGGGTGAACAGGTGGACGTCCACCAGCTCGGGCGAGACGGCCAGGCGGTATCCGGAGGGGTGGGCGACCACCAGATCGCGGTCGATCACCGCGCGGAGCCGGGAGATCAGGGCCTGGAGCGCGTTGCCGACGCCGCTCGGCGGGTTGTCCTCCCACACTCCCGCGACGAGGGCGTCGACGGGAACGGCACTGCCCGCGTCGAGGAGCAGTGTCGTCAGGAGGGCGCGGAGCCGCTGTCCGCCGATCTCGATCAGCCGCCCGTCCTGGCGGACCTCGAGAGGACCGAGGACGGCGAATTTCAGACGCGTGTCCCGTTCCGTCCCCTCCATGCCTCGATTATCGGTGCCCGGAGGGGCCGGCGGGTCATCCGGCCGGAGGCGATCCGGGACCGGGCGCGAACATGCCCGTCCCGTCACTCCGGCACCGCCGGTGAGCACGGCGATCATGCCACTCCGGCACCGCCGGTGAGCACGGCGGTCATGTCACTCCGGCACCACCGGTGAGCACGGGTATCGCGTCGTCACGGGACCGCTCGCGGTGGCGGCCGGAGGAACGGATCGGCGCGATCCGGTCAGCGCACCGTCCAGATCCGCGTAGCATCATCGGGCATGGGGTCGCCGAACAAGTCAGGACGCGCGCGGCGTGCCGCCGCCATAGCGGCGGTGGCGCTCACCGCGACGGGCTGCGGGATCCTGGGCGGCGGCTCGCCCAGGAACCTCGACGTGATCAGTGTGTCGAGCCCGCGGTTCCGCGACGGCGCTCCCTTGCCGCACGGCTACTCCTGCAATGGAGGGATGGGCAACCCGCCCCTCCGCTGGTCGGGTACGTCGGGTGCCAAGTCGGTGGCCCTTGTGGTCGACGACAACAGCCCTCGAAGCGAAGCGGAGGTGCACTGGGTGGTCTTCAACATCGATCCCAACACCACTGAACTGGGCGAGAACGGCGTCCCCCGAGGTGCCCGACAGGGCCAGACGACAACGGGGAAGGTCGGGTACGTGCCGCCGTGCGCCACCGAGGGAAACTACCGTTTCACGGTGTACGCCCTCGACGCGAAGCTCGATCTCCAGCAGGGCTCCGCCCTCGCGGATACCTTGCAGCACATCGCCGATCACACCATCGCCCGCGGGCGTCTCACTGCGGCGAACATCGAGTGACATGGTGAACACCTCAGGTAGCAGTGCCTCACCAATCTTCACCAAGGGTGTGACAACGGTCATCGTGGTCGAGCAGAATCGGATCCAATTGCTGAGCGCAGGTGAACAAAGGGGGCAGGTCGCGTCGATGGCCGCGCGACCTCACCGGCGCCGCTGGAAGGCCATGGCCTTGAGGGTGGTGCTATGATCGCGGTCATTTTTGGCCTCGTCGCCGTCGTGCTCTTGGTGCTGGTGGTCGTGGCCATGGGCATGCGGTCGATGAACCGCAGGGAGAGCGCGCTCTCTCCCGAGCGGATCAAGGCGATGGCCGAGAACAAGGGTCCTAAACCCCGGCGGCCGGCCGAGGACACGTTCTTCGAGAGTTTCCCCAAGGGCTTCGACGCCTTCGAGGAGCCCCCGGCCAAGCGCCCGGCCGGCCCCCGTCCGGCGCCCCGTCCCGGCGGCCGCCAGGCCTCGCGCCCCGCGCAGCGCGGCGGCAAGCAGCCCGCCGCCGCCCGCGGCCGTCGCGGGGTGGACGAGTGGGGCGAGCAGGACGATTACGACGACGACTACTGGACCCGCGTCCGCGCCGACGACGGCGGTTACGACGGCGCGGCCGGAGGGCAGGCCGGTAAGCCCCGCACCGGCGCCGCCTCACCCGATCCCGACGCCGTCACACTCCAGGGCTCCTTGCCGCAGCATTCCGGCGCGTCCGGCCTGGCCGATCTGGTCGAACCCCGGCGCGCCACCCCCGCCTCGGCACTCGCCGAGCAGAAGACCATGACCTTCTCCGCCCCGGCCTCCGACGCGCTGAGCGCTCTGGGCACCCCGGCGCCCGCCTCGCGGCCTGACCCGCTGCTCGACCGCGGCGCCCCGATGCCCACCGGCCCGTTCGCGGCCTCTCAGCCGAGCGGTCCCTTCCCCGCCCCGCTTGCGGGCGATCCGCTGGACACCTCCCGCGGCAGCGGCTCCTTCGAGGCCGTACGCGGCGCGACACCGTCCACCGGCCCGTTCGAGAGCGTGATGCCGTCCACCGGGATGTTTGAGGCCATCCGCGACACCGGCCCCGCCCCGTCCACCGCCTCCGGCTCGTTCGAGGACGCGATCCCGTCCACCGGGATGTTCGAGGCCATCCGCGACACCGGCCCCGCCCCGACCTCCGCCCGCTCCACCGGCTCGTTCGAGACCACCGCCCCCTCCACGGGGATGTTCGAGCGGCCCGCCTCCTACGACGCGCCTCCGGCCGACCCCTACGGACCGACGGGGCGGTTCACCTCCGACACCGGCCCCTCCTACGCGGTGCCTCCGGCGAGCCCGGCTCCCCTCCCCTCGACTCCGCCCGTGGACGAGCCCGTCTGGGGGCAGGCGTCCCACACGCCGCCTCCGGCGGCCACACCGGCCTGGCCGGGCGCGCGCGACGTGCTCGACGACCCCGAGCCGCCGCACGGCTACCAGACCCCCTCCTACGGCGGGTACTCCTCGGACCAGACCTATCCGCCCACCCCCTCCTCGGCGTCCTACGAGGTGAGCGCCGGCTGGGCGACGATCGACGACTCCGACACGGTGACCGGGCCCACCCCCGCCTCCGGACTTCCCACCAGCCCCTCCAGGGCGGTCTCTCCCACCGCTGACGCCTCCCCGGCAGCGCCGTACGAGCCCGACTACTACGGGCAGGATCGGCAGCAGGGATACCCGAGCACGCCCGAGCCGTCCGCGTGGCCGGAGCAGAACCCCGGCGGCAGCTGGCCCTCCTACGACGAGCTGTACGGCGGCGCCACTCCGGAGCCGAGCGGACGCCGGGGCAGCCACCGCACCCCCGAGAGCGACTATCCCGACTATTACCGCTGACTTTCCTCCCGCTTGCCTGACCTGCGCGTGATCCCTGCCATAGGGTCGCGTCATGACGGAGAGTGGCTATACGAATACAAAGCGTGATTGGCGGTCGGTTCTCCGGCACGACTTTCCCGCTTCGCTGGTGGTTTTCCTCGTCGCGGTGCCCCTCTCCCTCGGGATAGCCGTCGCGTCCGGTGCGCCGATCGCCGCGGGACTGGTCGCGGCGGTCGTCGGCGGCGTGGTCGCGGGCGCCCTGGGCGGGTCCGTGGTCCAGGTCAGCGGTCCGGCCGCCGGGCTGTCCCTGGTGGTCGCCGACCTCGTCCACACGTACGGCTGGCGCGCCACCTGCATGATCACGCTGATTGCGGGGCTGGTGCAGCTCCTGCTGGGGGTCTTCCGGGTGGCGCGGGCGGCCCTGGCCGTCTCCCCCGCCGTCGTCCACGGGATGCTCGCCGGGGTGGGCGTCGTGATCGCGTTGTCGCAGCTGCACATCGTTCTCGGCGGCCAGCCGCAGAAGTCCGCCGTGGAGAACCTGTTGGAGCTGCCCTCACAGATCATGAACAACCACGGCCACGCCGTCATGGTGGGCGTCATCACCATCGCGGTCATGCTCGTGTGGAACCGGCTCCCCCGTCTGCGCGCGGTCCCCGCACCGCTCGCCGCCCTCCTGATCGGGGCGCTCCCGGCGAGCGTGCTGGGCTGGGACATCACCAGGGTGGACCTGACCGGCGGGTTCTCGTCGCTTCAGGGTCCGGTGCTGCCGGCGGGCGACTGGCACGCCATCGTCTCTGCCGTGCTGCTGGTCTCCCTCCTCGCCGGGGTCGAGTCCCTGCTCACCTGCGTCGCGTCCGACCGGATGCACAGCGGACCGCGCGCCGACCTCGACCGGGAGCTGACCGCGCAGGGGGCGGCCAACGTGATCTCGGGAGCGCTCGGCGGGCTGCCCGTGGCCGGCGTGGTCGTACGGACCACCACCAACGTGCGGGCGGGGGCGCGCAGCCGGTGGTCGACGGTGCTGCACGGCGTGTGGGTCCTGCTCTTCACCCTGGCCTTCGGCTGGGCGATCATGCTGATCCCGATGGAGGCGCTCGCCGCCCTGCTGCTCTTCATCGGCGTCCAGATGGTGAACGTCGCCCATGTGCGCAACCTGCGCGGGCACGGCGAGATGCCGGTCTACTTCGTCACCATGGCGGGCGTGGTGCTGATCGGGCTCGCCGAGGGCGTCCTGATCGGGCTCGGCCTGGCCGCGCTGCTCGCGCTCCGCCGCCTCACCTGGCTCTCGGTGCAGGTACGGCCCGACGCCGGCTGCTGGCGCGTCGTCGTCACCGGCTCGCTCACCTTTCTCGGCGTGCCCCGGCTGACCGACTCGCTGCGGGCCATCCCCGCCGGCTCGGCGGTGGAGCTCGACCTGCACGTCGACTTCATGGACAACGCCGCCTTCGAGGCGCTGCACGCCTGGCGGCTGGAACACGAACGGACCGGCGGCACGATCGACATCGACGAGCTGCACGACGAGTGGTACTCAGCCGCCGTGAGCGGCACCCGGATGTTCCCGGCCAAGAGCCCGTTCCGGCACGACCGGTGGTGGCTGCCCTGGGCGTACCGGCGTTCCGGCCCCCCTTCCGGTGAGGTCGGCCCGGACGCGGTTACCGCCGTGGCGGTCGCCGAGGCGGAAGCCGTACCGGATCTGCTGAAGGGGACCCGGGAGTTCCAGCGGCGGACGGCCCCGCTGGTGCGGCCGCTGCTGACCCGGTTGGCACGCAGGCAGGCGCCGTCGCATCTGTTCATCACGTGCGCCGACTCGCGGATCGTGCCGAACATCATCACCGCGAGCGGGCCAGGCGACCTGTTCACGGTCCGCAACATCGGCAACCTGGTCCCCCGCCATCGCATGGCGCCGCACGACGACTCCCTCATGGCCGCGGTCGAGTACGCCGTGGGGGTCCTGGCGGTGCGGACGATCACGGTGTGCGGGCACTCCGGCTGCGGCGCGATGGCGGCCCTGCTGGGTGAGGTCCCGCCCGCACCGGCCGAGTGGGAGGCGGTGTTCGGGACGGACTTCCCCTCCCTGCGCGGCTGGCTCCGCCACGGACGGCACACCCTCGCCCGGTTCGTGGCGTCGGAGAGCGCGGGGGACGACGCGGGCCCGCTGGACCGGCTCTGCCGGGTGAACGTGATCCAGCAGCTGGACAACCTGCGTTCTCATCCCCGTGTGGACGCCCTGGTCCGGTCGGGGAAGCTGGAACTTTCCGGCCTGTACTTCGACATCGGCTCGGCGAGCGTCCACGTGCTGCACCAGGAGCGCTTCACGCCCGTACCCGAGCTACGGGCCGCGGCGGGCACCGGATGAAGCAGGGGTACGCCGGGTGCGGCCGCTTCGTGGTCTCCCGCCTGCCGCGAGGCTGCTCTCCCGTTCACCCTGAGCACACGTCGTCCGCTCACCGTGAAACGCCGGAGACACGCGCCGCCATCGGGCTGAGGATGACGGTATGAAAATCTTGGTTATCGGTGGCTCGGTGTTCCTCGGCCGGGCGATCGTGGCGGAGGCGCTCCGCCAGGGTCACGAGGTCACGACATTCAACCGCGGCAAGAGCGGGCCGGACGCGCCCGGGGTCGAGGCGGTGCACGGCGACCGCGGCGTGTCCGCCGACCTGGACCGTCTCGTCGAGGGCCGCACGTGGGACCTCGTGATCGACGTGTGCGGCTTCGTCCCGCGGGTCGTCCTCGACTCCGTACGGAGGTTGTCCGGGCACGCCGGGCACTACACGTTCATCTCCAGCATCTCCGCGTTCCCCGGTTTCCCCGCCGAGATGGAGCTGAACGAGGACTCCCCCCGGTACGAGTGCCCGCCGGACGCGGACAGCGAGTACGGCGACTACGGCGTGCTCAAGGCCGGCTGCGAGCGGGCGGTCGAGGAGCACTTCGACGGGCAGACCCTGATCATCGACCCGGGCCTCATCCTCGGGCCGCACGAGAACGTCGGGCGGCTGCCGTGGTGGCTCACCCGGATCGCCCGCGGGGGCAGGGTGCTCGCGCCCGGCGACCCCTCGCGGGCCATGCAGCTCATCGACGCCCGGGACATCGCGGCCTTCACGGTGGACCAGGCGGCCAAGGGCACCACGGGCCGGTTCCTCACGTCGGGGGTGCCGGGCAACACGACGTACGGCGACTGGCTGCGGGACTGCGTCGAGGTCACCGGCTCCGACGCCGAACTGGTCTGGGTCGACGACTCCGTCCTCCTCGAACACGACGTCCAGATGTGGACCGAGATGCCGCTGTGGGCCCCGGACAGCCCCGAGATGTCGGGCGTCTGGCTGCCGTCGTCGGCAAAGGCGCTCGCCGCCGGTCTCACCTGCCGCCCCGTCAGCGAGACGGTCCGGGATACGTGGGCGTGGCTGAAGGACATTCCGGAGGACCAGCGCAGCTTCGGGTCCTCCATGCTGAGCCACGGCATCGACCCCGAGAAGGAGGCCCGCATCCTCGCCGCGTGGGACGCCCGTTCCTGATCTCCGTTCCGTTTACACGTGGCTCTAGGCTTGCGGCCATGCGGGATCTGTCACTGTTCGTCACCCTGATCATCGTGGCGGCCGCCGTACTCGCCGTGGCCCTCACCGCCACGGCGAAGCGGCGGGGCCGGAAGCCGGACCGGCCCTCGACCGCCTCGCGCGGCAGCACGCGAGGCGGCTCGCCTGGCGGCTCACCGCGCGGGCGGGGAGCCGAGGCGCCGTCCAGACGACCGCAGGGGCGCCCCACAGGCCGCGCGACAGGCGCCCCTGCCTCATCCGGTCGGCGACGGGGCGAGCCGTCCCGTGGACGCCCTCAGCCGCCGGACACGGGCACGGCGCAGCGCCCCGGGGAGATCTGGTGGGCGGACGTGCCCTTCGAGGACGGGCCCGGTTCCAAGGTCCGGCCCTGCGTGGTGTTGAGAACGCACCGGGGTGGCGCCGAGGTGCTGAAGATCACCAGCCAGGATCAGCGCCATCGCGACGACCACATCGAGATCCCCACGCGTACGTGGGACCACGACGCCGACCACAACAGCTTCCTCGACCTGAGCGACCCGATCCGGGTCACCACCGCCGCCTTCCAGGACCGCGCCGGAGAGCTGGATCCCAAGATCTGGCGGCACGTCTGCTCCCTCCACGGAATCCCCCGCTAGCCGGGTTCGCATGACCGGCAGGCTTTCGGCGATCTGAAGATCATGGTAAGGGTCTCCCATGCGCCGCTCCCCGGCAGCCTTACTGGCGATCATCGGCTTCGTCGTCGCCATTGGCGCCGCCTTCGTGCTCACGCTGACGTCGCTGCTCCCCCCTCAGGACCAGACCGATCTCAGCTCCGCGGCGGCGCCCTCGCCGTCGGCCTCTCAGGTGGCCGATGAGGAGCCGGAGGAGGAAGAGGACCTGCCACCGGAGCAACGCCTCCCCGCGGGAACCGCGTTGCCGCTCAGGATCGATCAGGAGACCCGTGACCTGCTCAGTGCCGCGGCACGGGCCGCCGTCGATCCCTCGGGTCCCGCGAAGAGAGCCGTGGACGTGACCGACAGCGGCACCATCTACTACGGCGAGATCTACGGCACGACCCCCGATGCCGATGCCTACTACGTCGTCGCTGCCATCGACCGGCTGTACTTCTGGAAGCTGGAAGGCGACGGGTCTTGGCAATACCGAGGCGACTATGACGCACGGGTGTGCATGCCCCCCGTTCCCTCCGTGCTCAACAAGGCGTGGGGCGCACCTTTCGGGGGCGGGCCGACCCCGAACCCGGTCCCCACATGCACCTGACCGGCCGGCCTCATGGCGTCCGTTCGCGGAGATCGATCCGGTCGCACGCCTACCAGGACCGGCTCCGCACCTTCACGCGCCCACACCCCGCCCTTTACGGCGGCGGCGCTCGATTCTCGGCCGTGTGGGGAGGCGAACTGCTCGTACAAGATCTCTGCCTGCGCTCGTGGTCCATGATTGTCCACGAGTGTCCAGCGTCGTTCGTCGGCGTCGTCACGCGGTTGGTCACGCAGCGGATTCAAGGCTGCCGGCGAGTCATGATGACGAATCCGCGGCCGTCCGTTGTGGCGTTGAAGGTTCTGGTGGGCACGAAGCCGAGTTTCTGAACGACCTGCTGGGCACGGATGTTGAAGCTGGCGACGGTCACCCGAAAGGCCATGGGCCGGAAACGTGCGGCGCCGTACTCCAGGCCGGCGGCGATTGCCTGCTCACCGAGACCACGGCCCGTCAATTCGGGACGTAGACCTCCACCCGTGTCAAGCGCTGATTCGTCGTACTCACCGCCTGGTACGCGGCCGTCACGGCCGAACACGCGATAGCCGATGAGTTCCCCCTTATCCACGAGGGCGACATATCCGTTTCGGGGATCTGTGAAGAACTCCGGATCCGTACCAACGAGGTCGTAGCAGTCATAAGGCGCGGGATAACGCCATGTGACGATGTCGGCCGCGTACTCGTCGGTCATATTAACGATCTCCACGACACCCATGGGAGCAAGTCAGGCGCTGTTGAGTCAACAGGCGCTCAAGCTGCGCATCGCTCATTTCGAGGTACGACAACCGCTAGAACGGCCGACTCACTTGCCCGAACAGGGGATATACCGCCGGTATACGACCTCCTGGATATGGTTGCCGCATCCTGCGATCAAGAAGGAGGCCAATGAAAGCGGGAGTAAGAAAAGCGCTCAAGGCGGCTGTGATCGGTGGGCTGATGGCCGGAGCGGTGATTGTTCCGACGACGGCCGCGCACGCGGCGTCCTGGAAC
>NZ_JADDIL010000081.1:0-43648 GCF_020826795.1 Microtetraspora sp. AC03309
GCGGCAGGGGGTGGGAGATCGGGAACGGCCGTCTCGTGCCGCCCGGTGAGGAGCGAGTGCCCCACCAGCCGCAGCAGCGCGTCACCGGCGGTCGGCCGGGCCACGGGATCCCTGGCCAGGCAGGCGGCGATGAGGGGGCCGAGCGGCTCGTCCAGGTCCGGCAGGTCCGGCTCGCCGGTCAGCACCCGGTTCATCGTCGCGGCCGTACCGTCCGCGTCGAAGGGTGAGTGCCCGGAGGCGGCGAAGACCATCGCCGACGCCCAGGCGAACATGTCGGCGGGCGGTCCGGCGCCTTCCCCCGCGAGCCGTTCCGGAGCCAGATAGGACGGGGACGTGACCGGCTGGGTTACGCCGTCCGGGGCCGCGTGGAGCACCGCGGCGACGCCCGTGCCCGCGACGCGCGGCCCGTCCGGGCCGAGGACGACCGCGCCCGGCTCGAACTCGCCGTGTACGGCTCCCGCCTGGTGGATCGCCACCAGCACGGTGACGGTCCCCACGGCGAGCCGGTGCAGCGCGGGTCCGGTCAGCGGCCCGTGCTCGCGGACCGTCCGGGCGAGCGTGGGCCCGTCCACGAGTTCGGTCACGACGTACGGCAGGCGGTTGGCGGTGCCCGCGTCGAGGACGCGCACCGCACCTGAGACGGGCAGTCCCTCGAGGGCCTCGACGCGGCGGAGAAACTCGTCCGGGCTGTCGGGTTCCAGGCTGTAGAGCGTGACGGCGACCTGCTGTCCGGAGCTCGACTCGGCCGCGTAGACCACGCTCCGGGCGTCGGCGGACAGCCGTCCCCGGAGCCGGTAGTCGCCGAGCCGCTCGGGATCCTCGGGTCGTAACGGGCCTATGGCGGGCACCTCAACCCCTCACATCTTTTCAGCGAAACATGCGGGAGATTGACCATTATGTGTGGTGATCGTCAGAGTCGCGAGGGTAGACGACAGCCAGCAGAGGATTCGGGGGGAATCATGGCGGCTTGCGAAGTCTGCGGCAACGACTACGACATGAGCTTCGAGGTTCACGCGCAGGGAGCGGTGCACGTCTTCGACAGCTTCGAGTGCGCGATCACCAAGATGGCGCCGGTGTGCGAGCACTGCGGGTGCCGCATCGTGGGCCACGGAGTCGACGTCGGCGGGCACTTCTGCTGCTGTGCCCACTGCGCGCGCGAGATGGGCGCCACCCAGATCGTGGACAAGGTCGGCGCCGGCCGGTGACGGCCCGCCCCGTTCCTCCCGTACGGCGCACACGTCCGGCGGGCCGCGCACGGCCATGCGGGAGGGACGGGCTCAGCCCTTGACCGCCCCGATGATCACGCCCTTGGTGAAGTGCTTCTGCACGAAGGGATAGATGAACAGCACGGGGACGAGGGCGACGACGACGATCGACATCTGGATGGCGAGGCTGGGCGGCAGCGCCTGCCCGGGGATCGAGCTGACCGACGCCTGTCCTGTGATCAGCGACTGCCCCTGCAGGACGTACTGTCTGAGCACGAGCTGGAGCGGCCACTTGGCGTTGTCGTTCAGGTACAGCACGGCGTTGAAGAACGCGTTCCAGTAGCCCACGGCGTAGAACAGGCCGATGACCGCCGTGACGCCCTTGGACATGGGCAGGACGATCCGCCAGAGGATGCGGAACTCGCTCGCGCCGTCGATCCGCGCGCTGTCGGTCACCTCCTTGGGGATGTTCATGAAGAACGCCCGCATGACCACGAGGTTGAACGCCCAGACGGCGCTGGGCAGGATCAGCGCCCAGTAGCTGTCCAGCAACCCGAGCGAGCTGACCACGAGATAGCTCGGGATCAGGCCCGGCACGAACAGGAACGTCAGCAGCACCGCGAACAGCAACGTGCGGTGCAGCACCGACCCCGGCCGGGACAGCCCGTACGCGGCGAGCACGGTGACGGTCAGGCTGATGGTGGTGCCGACGGCGGTCACGCCGAGGCTGACCAGCACGGACCGGGTCACGACACCACCGGCGAACAGCTCCCGGTAGGCGCCGAAGGACAGTCCGTCGGGCACCGTCACCAGGCCGCCCGCCTTCGTCACCGCCTCCTGCGGGGACAGGCTGGTCAGCACGACCATATAGATGGGGAACAGGACGCTGACCACGATGAGCGTCAGGATCAGCCCCTTCGCCGTCCGCCCGGCGGGACTCGGGCGCTCCGCCCATGAAGGAAGTGCCGTCATCGAATCTCCTTAGGTGGGGAGCCTCCGGACGCCTGCCGTGGGGAGGAGGTCATGACTTCTTGTAGATCCCTTGCTCGCCGAACCGGTGTGCGACCTTGTTCGCGATCACGATGAGGATCAGCCCCACGACGCCCTTGACCAGGCCCGCCGCGGCGCCGTAGCTCCACTCTCCGGTCAGCAGCGTGCGCCAGTACACGAACGTGTCGAGCACCTCGGCCGCGTCCCGGCCGACCGCGTCGCGCTGCAGGAAGAACTGTTCGAACCCGACGTTGAGCGCGTCACCGAGCCGCAAAATCAGCAGCAGGATCACCACGGGACGCAGCCCCGGCAGCGTGATGTGCCACAGCCGCTTCCACCTGCTCGCGCCGTCGACGGCCGCCGCCTCGTACAGGTTCTGGTCGATCGCCGCCAGCGCCGCGAGGAAGATGATGGTGCCCCAGCCGGCGTCCTTCCAGATCGTCTCGCCCGTGACGAGCAGCAGGAAGGTGTCCGGGTTCGTCATGAGGTCGAGGCCCTCGTACCCGTGGTCGCGCAGGATCTGCGAGATCAGACCGGCGCCGCCGAACATCTGCTGGAAGAGCGTGACGACCAGCACCCACGAGAAGAAGTGCGGCATGTAGACGACGCTCTGGATGAACAGGCGCAGCCGGGGCCGTACGACGCTGTCCAGCAGGATCGCCAGCAGGATCGGGACGGGGAAGTAGAAGAACAGCTGGAAGGTCGTGATCCCGAGCGTGTTCAGCGTCGCGTCCCAGAAGCTCGCGTCCAGGATCAGCCACTGGAAGTTGGCCAGCCCGACCCACGGGCTCTCCTTGATCCCGACGTACGGCGAGTAGTCCTGGAAGGCGATGACGCTCCCCATGATGGGGACGTAGTAGAACACCGCGAGCAGGCCGATCGCGGGCAGCGTCATCAGCAGCAGCGGCCAGTCCCGCCGCAGCCGCGCGCGCAACGGCGGGCGGTCGGCGCCGCTGCCGGCACCAGCACCAGCACCGGCGCCGGCAGAGGCACCGCCGGTGGACGCCGTGACCGGCGCGGCGGGTGCGGATCGAGCCGGCGTGGCGGGTGCGGACAGGTCACCCGCCACATCGGTTGTCGCGCGGTTCTCAGGCACGGCCGTTGTCCTGCAGCACCTTCATGTAGAAGTCGCGGGCCTCGTCCCCGCCGTCCCTGCGCCACTCCTCGACGATCTTCTTGACGTCGCTCACGGGACGCCGCCCGCGCATGATGTCGGTGAACTTGTCCTCGGTGGGGACCTGCAGGCCGGACAACTTGGACGGGCGCTGGATCCGGATGCCGTCGGTCGGCTGCGCCTCGATGTACTGGAACGACGCGTTCTGCCAGGCGGCGTTGGCCTGGACCGCGTCGGGGAAGGCCACCCAGTCGGTCGGGAGGGTGCGCCCGCCCAGGAAGATGTAGGTGTCGGTGTTCTCCTTGAGGCCCAGCTCGTTCTTCTGCGGCGCCCCGTTCGCGTCACGGGTGAAGTGTTTGCCCTCCACGCCGTACATGTAGGTCTCGAACTCCTTGGTGCCGAACGGCGCGGCGGTGTAGTTGAGGATGCCGAGGATCTCCTCGACCTGCTCCTTGGGAAGTCCCTTCTTGACGAAGGTGAAGAGGCCCGCCGCGTTGTTGTGGTACATGATCGGCTTGCCGCCGTCGAACGCGAAGAGGGGGAAGGCGCCGACGTTGAACTCGGGGTTCTTCGGCCGCTGCTGGTAGAGGTGGTCCTTCCAGCCGCCGAGGCCGTCCCGGTAGACGACCAGCTGCCCGGAGGCGAACAGCTCCTTCTCGCCTGCGTTCTTGCTGCCCGCGACGCTCGGGTGGATCAGCTTCTCGGTGAACAGCTTGCGCATGAAGTCGAGCATCGCCTCGTACTCGGGCGTCTCGTACTTGTGCGTCAGCTTGCCGCCCTCGTACCGCCATTCCTGCGGGATGCGGAAGATCGGCCAGACCATCTCGTGGATGTCGCCGAACGCCCAGCGCTTCGCCTTGGCGTCGGTGATCTCCTTGCCCAGCGCGTACAGCTCGTCCGCGTTCTTGGGGTTGGCGTTCCATCCGTTCTTGTCGAACAGGTCCTTGCGGTACAGCAGCGCGTACGGATAGGGCTCGGTGGGGAAGGGCACCGCCATCAGCTTGCCGTTCCACACCGACCACTGCCAGGCGGCGGTGGGCAGCGCGGCCAGCATCGTGTACGGCGTGACCTTGTCTCCCTGCAGGTACGGCGTGAGGTCCTCGAAGGCCTTGTCGACGGCGATGTTGAAGTCCGCCATCTTGTCGATCTCCCAGCTCGGGATGACCATGATGTCGGGGATGTCGCCTCCGGCGAGGCGGGCGGTGACCTTGTCGACGTAGGTATTGCCGTCCGCGATCTGGAACTCCACGGTCGCGCCGATCGCGGCGTTGACGTCCTGGAAGAAGGAGTTGTCCGACAGCGGCGGCGGGAGCGGGCCCCACAGCGGGGTCATGGCCTTGTATGTGCCGCCCTTGCCCTGCTTGGTGCTGAGCGCCGCGACCACGTTAGCCGGATATTTCGTGAAACCGCCTGCGTAGTCCGGCACGCCGGGCAGCGTGGAGACCGTACCTGGAATGTCCGGGGTGGCACCGGAGAACGCGGTGAAGTTGGGCACGAGCGACGTCAGCTTCTCGGCGGCCGCCGCGGTGGCCCCGCCCGAGCCGGGCCGCGGCGTGGTCGGCGTGCTGCACGAGGAGAGCAGCCCGCCGCCGGCGGCGACGGCGGCCGTCAGGCCCACCAGGCCGAGGAACCCACGGCGGCTGGTCGTCGCGCCTTCGGGGTGATATGTCACGGCGCGTTCCCTTCCTTTATGTTTGAGGCAGTGAGGGGTGTCGGAGAGAGGATCTCCGGGGTAGAGTTAGTTCGTCTTTTGACCAAACAAATTAGTCCAGGGTGACGGTTGTCACAAGGCTTCGCCGGCCACGTTCCCGCGATCGGCCGATCACAGATCGGTGACGGCGGGACGCGGATCGGCCGCGCGGCCGGACAGCGTGATCGGACAGCATGATCGGGCAGGGGCAACGGCATGTCGACCCGCGCGCGCATGCGGCATGATGAGCCTGAGCAGGAACGGGGCTGACTTTTGATCACTACGCACAACGGGCCTCAGCCGGCGGACTTCACCGACGTCCGCGCCACCAATCTGGCCGTGGTGCTCCGTTTCGTCCGCGAGAACGCGCCCTGCTCGCGGGCCGACATCGCGGCCTCGACGGGACTCAACAAGGCCACGGTGTCCAGCCTCGTCGCCGATCTCATCGACCGGCGGTTGCTGCGCGAGACCGGCCTCACCGAGAACCGGGTCGGCCGCCCCGCCACCATGCTCGTCCTGGACGGCTCGCCGTACGCCGCGATCGGGGTCGAGGTGAACGTCGACTACATCACCGCGGTCGCCGTGGACCTCAAGGGCGAGGAGCTGCTCAACTGGCGCCGGTCCTTCCCCGGCAGCACGTCGAGCGCCGGCCAGGCCATCGCGGCGGTCGCCGCCATCGCCCGCCGCGTCGTCAGCCGCATGAGCAAGGAGGCCAGGCAGGTCCTCGGCCTCACCGTCGCGGTGCCCGGCCTGGTCGACGTGCAGGGGGCGGTGCGCATCGCGCCCAACCTGGGCTGGCACGACGTCGACCTGTGCGGAGACCTCGCCAAGGCGCTGCGCGATCCGGGATTCCCCGTCATGGTCGACAACGACGCGAACCTCGGAGCTCTGGCCGAACGCCGCTTCGGACCGCACGGCAACGTGGACGACCTCGTCTACATCACCGGCGAGGTGGGCGTCGGCGCCGGTGTGATCATGGACGGCAGACTCAGGCGGGGCGGCCGCGGCTACACCGGCGAGATCGGCCACATCCAGATCGACCCCCTCGGGCCCGACTGCCGCTGCGGCCGCCGTGGATGCATCGAGGCCACGGCCGGGATCGGCGCCGTCCTCGCGCGCACCGCCCCCGACGCCTCGCCCGCCGACCTGGAACTGGAGATCGACGAGATCGTCCAGCGGGCCAGGGGCGGCGACCGCGAGGTCCTCGACCTGCTCGCCGAGGTCGGCGCCAACCTCGGCAAAGGGCTCGCCGTCGTGGCCAACCTGGTGAACCCCGAGGTCATCGTCCTGGGCGGGTACTACGTGCCCCTCGCCCCGTGGCTGCTCGCGCCCGCCGAGGAGGAGATGTTCCGCCGGGCCATCGCCCCCGGCGGAGGCGGCTGCCGGCTCGAGGTCTCCACCCTCGGGTACGGCGCGGCCGCGCTGGGAGCCGCCGCCCGCGTTCTCGACTCGGTCGACTCCGGACGCCTCCCCGCACCCGCCTGAGCTCCGTACGACCCCTCCGGATCACAGGGCGTTCCGCCGGCCGTCTCACCTACCCGGGTTCCGCCGGGGCGGTTTCCCACCGTGCCACCGTGCCACCGTCCCGCCGGTCGCCGCGCGCGTTTCCTCCACACGCGCCGGGTCCTCTCGGAGCGCCGTTTCAGTGTTCTTTCAGGGCGTCGTGCGGAGGGCCGCCACGTCGCCGTGCCGTACGTGCTGGTGGACCGGCACGTCCGCGAGGTCATCCGATCTTTTTGGCGGGTGGGGGTTGACCGAAGCCCGGGTAGGCGGCACCCTTCCGATTAAGTCCCGATTTAACGCGCAAGAAACCTCTACTTCTTCTTCGAAGCGCTTCGACGATTCGAGGCCGAGACGCGCTTCGCCCCCTGAGCAACGCCTTTCTGCCCAAGCCGCGTCCCAATCGAAGCGCTTCGATCGAAGCGCTCTCTCGCCGGCTCATCGAAGCGCTTCGACACGAAGGTGGATCCCCCCGATGAACGAACCGATCACCTCTCCCGAACGGCCGGACCCCCGGCAGGACACGTTCCGCGACCCCGGAGCCCCCGTGGCCGACCGGGTGCGCGACCTGCTCGGCCGGCTCACGCTGGAGGAGAAGATCGGCCTGCTGCACCAGTACCAGGCGCCCGTCGAGCGGCTCGGCGTCACGGCGTTCCGCACCGGCACGGAGGCACTGCACGGCCTCGCCTGGCTCGGCCCGGCCACGGTGTTCCCCCAGGCGATCGGGCTGGCCAGCACCTGGAACCCCGAGCTGGTCCGGCGGGTGGGAGAGGCGACCGCCGACGAGGTCATCGCCTTCCACCACAAGGACCCCGCGGGCGCCGGGCGCAATGTCTGGGCGCCCGTCGTCAACCCGCTGCGCGACCCCCGCTGGGGACGCAACGAGGAGGGCTACTCCGAGGACCCCTGGCTGACCGGCCTCATGGGCACCGCCTACGCCCGGGGACTGCGCGGCGACCTCGACGTCCTCAAGACCGCGCCCACGCTCAAGCACTTCCTGGCGTACAACAACGAGACCGACCGGTGCGTCAGCTCCAGCAACCTGCCGCCCCGGGTGCTGCGCGAGTACGAGCTCAAGGCATTCAGGCCCGCCATCGAGTCGGGAGCCGCCGTCGCCGTCATGCCGTCGTACAACCTGGTCAACGGCCGCCCCGCGCACCTGTCGCCGCTGATCAACGAGGAGCTGCGCACCTGGAGCGACGACGACGTCCTCGTGGTCAGCGACGCCTACGCCCCGGCCAACCTCGCCGGGCTGCAGGGCTACCACGAGGACCTTCCCACGGCGTACGCGCACGCGATCCGGGCCGGCCTGGACAGCTTCACCCAGGACGACGCCGCCACCGAGGCCACGCTCGGCCACATCAGGACGGCGCTCGACCGCGGCCTGCTGGCCGAGGAGGACATCGACGCCGCGGTACGCCACGCCCTCTCGATCAGGGTCAGGCTGGGCGAGTTCGACCCGGCCACGCCGTACGACGGGATCGACGAGGAGGTCGTCAACCGCCCCGAGCACCAGCGGCTCGCCCGGGAGGCGGCCCGGCAGTCGATCACGCTGCTGAAGAACGACGGCATCCTGCCGCTCGGATCGCCCCGGAGGATCGCGGTGATCGGCCCGCTCGCCGACGTCCTCCTGGAGGACTGGTACAGCGGCACGCTGCCCTACCAGGTCACCGCCCGCGCCGCGCTCGCCGAGAGGTGCGAGACCCTCCATTGCGAGGGTGTGGACCGGATCGCCCTCCACACCGACGACGGGTACGTCACGGCCGCCGACGACGTGACCGGCGGGCCGCTGCGCGTCGGCCCGCAGGCCGGCCCCGAGCGGTCGGCGTTCGACCTCTTCGACTGGGGCGGTGGCGCGTACGCGTTCCGGGCGGCGGCCAACGGGCGCCACGTCTCCGTCGGCGACGACGGCGTACTGATCAACGACCAGCCGGGCCCCAACGGCTGGGAGGTCAGGCAGACCTTCCGCATGGAGGAGCGGCTGCGCGGCGTCGTCCTGCGGCACATCTCCACCGGCAGGTACGTGGCCGTCGACGGCGGCGTCCTCACCATCACCGACGACCCGGAGGCGGCCGTCGTACTGACCGTGGAGCTGGTCGAGAGCGGCGCGGCGAAGGCGGCCCGGGTCGCCGCAGAGGCGGACGTGGCGGTCGTCGTCGTGGGCGACCACCCGCTGGTCAACGGCAGGGAGACCGAGGACCGCGCCGACCTCGCCCTGCCGGCCGCGCAGGAGAACCTGGTCAAGGCCGTGCACGAGGCCAACCGGGCGACCGTGCTCGTCATCTCCAGCGGCTACCCCTTCGCGGTGAACTGGGCCGACGAGCACGTCCCCGCGATCATCTGGTCCGCGCACGGAGGCCAGGAGTACGGCCACGCGCTGGCGGACGTCCTGTTCGGCGACGAGGACCCCGGAGGCAGGCTCACCCAGACCTGGTACCGGTCGGCCTGCGAGCTGCCCGACCTGTTCGACTACGACATCATCGCGACCGACTCGACCTACCTGTACTACCGGGGCGCCCCGCTCTACCCGTTCGGCCACGGCCTCAGCTACGGCCGGTTCCACTACTCCGACCTGGTCCTCTCCTCCGACGACCTCGGGCCGGACGAGACGCTCGTCGTCCGGGTGACCGTCACGAACACCGGCTGGCGCGCGGGCGAGGAGGTCGTGCAGGTCTACACCCACCAGCAGCGCTCCCGGGTGAAGCAGCCGCTGCGCCAGCTCCGCGGCTTCGAGAAGGTACGCCTCGCGCCCGGCGAGAGCCGTACCGTGGCGGTGCCCGTCCCGATCGCCGACCTGGCGTTCTGGGACGTGACCCGCGGCCGGTTCGTGGTGGAGGAGGCCGCGCACAAGGTCCAGGTGGGCCGCTCGTCCCGGAGTGTCTTCCTGTGCGCGCCGTTCACCGTGAAGGGGGAGCGCGTCCCGCCGCGCGATGTGTTCACCCGCCCGCTGGACGCCATCGACCATGACGAGTACGACGGAGTGGTGCTGTGCGACGCCGCGCCCGAGTCCGGCGACGCCGTCCGGTCCGCGGGACCCGGCGCCTGGATCGTCTTCCGGCGGGCCGACCTCGGCCGGGGGGCGTCCGCCTGCGACCTCTCCGTGTCCAGCACGGAGGGCGGCGTGCTGACCCTGCGGCTCGACGACCCCCTCTTCGGCGAGACGATCGGCACCGTCACCGTGCCCCCGGCCGCGACGAGGTACGACTTCGTGGAGGCCGGAACTCCTCTGGCGGGCGCCGCCGGAGTACGCGATCTTTATGTGGTGTTCGAGAGCGAGGGGGTCACAGTGCGCGCGCTGAGGTTCTGCCGGTGAGGACGGTGACCATCGCCGACGTGGCCAAGCACGCCGGGGTCGCGGTCAGCACCGTGTCGTACGTGCTGAGCGGGAAGCGGAGCATCTCCGCCACCACCCGGCAGCGGGTCCTCGACAGCGTGCGGTTCCTCGGATACCACCCCAACGCGGGGGCGCGGGCGCTGGCCAGCAAGCGGGCCAACGTGATCGCGCTGGTGCTGCCGCTGCGCGCGGGGATGAACCTGCCGGTCCTGATGCAGTTCGCCACCTCAGTGGTGACCACGGCCCGGCTGTACGACCACGACGTGCTGCTGATGACCGCCGACGAGGGCGCGGACGGGCTGCGCCGGGTCGCGGCCAGCGCGCTCGTGGACGGCCTCCTGCTGATGGACGTGGAGATCCACGATCCCCGCGTGCCGCTGCTGCGCGAGCTGGGCGAGCCGAGCGTGCTGATCGGTTTTCCCGCCGACCCCGAGGGGCTGACCTGCGTGGACCTCGACTTCGGCCGGGCGGGCGCCATCTGCGCCGAGCACCTGTCCGAGCGCGGTCACCGGAAGATCGCGCTGCTCGGCGCCCCCGGCGTGGTCTACGAGCGCGGCACCGGATTCGCCGAGCGCACGCTCTCGGGCTTCGCCGACGCGGCGCGGCGGCGCGGCATGGAGGCGGTCGCCCGCCCCTGCGAGGAGTCGTTCGACGAGGTCTGCGGCACGGTCAAGGTCCTGCTCGACGAGCATCCGGACCTGACCGGCCTGGTCGTGCACAACGAGGCCGCCGTGGGACACGTCCTCGGCGCGCTGCGGATACTCGGCCGGCGGGTGCCCGAGGAGGTGTCCGTGGTGGCGATCTGCCCCGACGACGTCGCCGAGCGGACCAGCCCCGCGCTGACCTCCGTGCTCGTCCCCGCCGAGGAGGTCGGCAGCCAGGCCGTCAGGTTGCTGATGGCCAAACTGGACGGCGCCGCCGTACCCGAGTCGACCCTGCTGGAGCCACGGCTCACCATCCGTCAGAGCACGGCCCTCTTCACCCTCCAGGAGGATTCGCAGTGACCACTTTTCCGGAGGGGTTCCTCTGGGGTGCGGCGACCGCGTCGTACCAGATCGAGGGCGCGGTCCACGAGGACGGCCGGGGAGCGTCGATCTGGGACACCTTCTCCCACACGCCGGGCGAGGTCCGCGACGGCCACACCGGTGACGTCGCCTGCGACCACTACCACCGGTACCTCGAGGACGTCGAGATCATGGCGGATCTCGGGCTCGGGGCGTACCGCTTCTCCGTCGCCTGGCCCCGTGTCCAGCCGCTCGGCTCCGGCGAGATCAACGCCGCCGGGCTGGACTTCTACGACCGTCTGGTGGACGCGCTCGCCGAGAAGGGCGTCACGCCGGTCGCCACGCTCTACCACTGGGACCTGCCGCAGGCCCTCCAGGACGTGGGTGGCTGGACCTCCAGGGACACCGCGTACCGCTTCGCGGAGTACGCGGCGGCCGTCCACGAGCGGCTCGGGGACCGGGTCGCCACCTGGACCACGCTGAACGAGCCCTGGGTGTCGGCCTTCGTCGGCCACGGGTCGGGACGGCACGCACCGGGGGTGTGCGACCCCGGCGCCGCCTTCACCGCCGCGCACCACCTCATGCTCGCCCACGGCCTCGCCGTCGAGACACTCCGTACGGCGGGGGCCGGGTCGATCTCGCTGACCCTGAACCTGTCACCGGTCCTGGGCGAGGCGGAGCCGGCCCGGCTGATCGACGGCCTGGCGAACCGGTTGTTCCTGGACCCCGTGCTGCGTGGGGAGTATCCCGCCGACGTCCTCGACCACCTCAGGCGGTACACCGACGTCGATCTCGGCGATCTGAAGACCATCGCGCAGCCGATCGACGTGCTCGGCGTCAACTACTACACCGTCAACAGGGTCGTCGCCGACCCCGGCTCCACCGGCCATCCGGAGTACCCCGGCAGCGAGGGCATCCGCTGGACCGCGCCAGAAGGGCCGACCACCGAGATGGGCTGGGAGATCATCCCCTCCGGTCTCGAGGCCCTGCTCGTACGGCTCTCGCGCGACTACCCGGGCGTGCCGCTGATGGTGACGGAGAACGGCGCCGCCTTCGCCGACGACCTGGCCGACAGCGACAGGATCGGCTTCCTGGACGGCCACTTCCGCGCCGCGCACGCCGCCATCGGCACGGGCGTGGACCTGCGCGGATACTTCGTGTGGTCCCTGATGGACAACTTCGAGTGGGCGCACGGCTACCACAAGAGGTTCGGCCTGGTCCGCGTCGACTACGACACGCTGGAGCGCACCCCGCGCGACAGCGCGCGCTGGTACCGCGAGGTGATCGCCCGCAACGGCCTCGGGTGATCTTCCGCCGCACCGGCGCCAGGGGCGGCTCATTCCTCGCCCCGACGCCGTCCGGGCACGAAGAGCGCCCTCATCCATGGGATCCCCTACGGACGGCGTCGGGCGTGTGATCCGCGTCCACATGGGCGGCCGGGCGGCGGCGGTGTTCGGCGGCCAGCAGGGCGACGAGCAGCACCAGCAGCGCGCCCAGCTGTGCCGTCGCGGACCACAGCCCCACCGGGATGGTGATCAGCGCGGCGGCCGTCCCGGCCATCCTGGCCGGGGCCTGGGCCAGGCCCAGCGCGCCGCGGTACCACCGGTGGCCGACGAGGAACAGAGCGACGCCCGCCGCCAGGGCGACCGCGGGACCCGGCTTCATCGGGTCGAACGGATGCTCCACCGCCTTCTTGACGCCCGCCGCCGCCGCGACCACGCCCAGCAGCATCGGGACGTGCGCGTAGAAGTAGGCCGCGAGGATGAGCCGGGTGCGGGTCACCGGGTCCCGGCGCGCCAGGGCGTGCTCGGCGCCGGACTCGTCGTCGCCGCCGAAGTAGGTCCACCACAGGCAGGCGGCCAGCGCGAGCCCGAGCGCCGCGGCCACCAGGAACCCGGCACCCGCGTGGCCGTGCGCGCCGATGCCGATCGCGATGATCGACTCACCGAGGGCCACGATGATCAGCAGGCCGTGCCGTTCCACGATGTGGCCGGCGCGCAGCGGGAAGCCCTTCTGCCCGATGAAGTACGGGCTGCCCCACAGCATCACCAGCGCGGCGGCCCACAGCAGGTACTCCAGCGGGCCGGGGACGAAACTCGCGAGGAAGATCAGCCCGGTGGCGGCCACGTTGAACGGGACCACCCGCCAGAACGCGGTCGTCGCCTGGAGGTAGAGCCCGGCGTGCACGGCGACGAGCAGCAGATAGCCGAACGCGAACGCCGTGCCGCCGTCGCCGAACGCGGTGGGGATCGCCAGCGCGACGATCAGGAAGCCCGCCATGCCGAGCAGGAGCAGCACCCGCCGTGCCGCACGGACCGGCGGGATCGTGTTGGTCAGCCAGGCGTACCCGGAGTACATCCACCAGATCACGCCGAACACCAGCAGGGCGCGGAGCGCGCCTTCACCGATGAAGCGGTCCTGGCCGAAGCCGTCGGTCAGCAGCGTGGTGAGCTGGGTGACCGTGAAGACGAAGACGAGGTCGAAGAAGAGCTCCAGCGTGGAGACGCGGATCTCGCCGTCCGGTGACGCAGGCTCGGCTCGCTCGGTGAACCAATTGGGGAGACGCATGCCCGTATTGTCGAGGTATTTCGATTACATGCATACATAATTACGACGTCTTGGGGCGCCGGCCCGCGACCAGGGTGTCACCGGGCTCGGGCCCGGCGGGAGCCTCGCTCCGGCTCTCGGTGCTCTCGTCCGTTCCTCGCTTGGTACGGCGCAGCCTCGACCTGGGCGCGGTGTCGGACGCCTCGCCGGACTCCGCGCCCCTGGAATCCTTGACCCCGGACTCCTTGGCCCCGGGCGCCTTCGACGACGCCTTGCCGGCCGCTTTGCCGGTCGTCCGGCCGGAAGCCGTGCTCGATGCCGTGCCCGATGCCGTGCTCGATGCCGTGCCCGATGCCGTGCTGGACGACGTGCCGGAGGATGCGCCGGACGCGGTCTGTCCCGCGCCGCCCGGCGCTTTCGACGAACCGGAGGCCGATGATCCGCCGGCGGACCCCGGCGCGTCGGCTGCTCCACCGGACGAGCCGGGCGCGCCGGTCGAGGCGGGGAAGGTGACCGGGCCCTTCGGGCCGCCAGTGGCCGGTCCGCCCGCGCTCCCGCCCGTCGAGGCGGATGTGCCCGCGTCCCGCGCCGTCCCGGTCCCGGCCGTTCCGGGCCCGATGGCCTTGGAGGCGTCCTCGGGCTCGCGCAGCGCGGCGATGACCGCGTCGGCCTCCTTGTCCGCGGCGAACTCGTCCGCCGCCTCGGCCTCGCGCCGCTTGATGACGACCATGTGATCGACCGAGACGCGCCCGGCGCCTCCTACCGAGAGGAGGACCGACGCGGCGCCGAGAGCGACGATGAGCTTGATGTCCCCACCGGTCAGCGGCATGCCGCTCTGCCCGGTGGTGATGACGAAGACGGCGACGGCCTCGGCGAACAGCAGCAGCCCGACGAACGGCACGGCCAGGCCCGCGATCAGCAGCGTGCCGCCGACCAGCTCGATGAGCATGGTGGCCGCCGCCCAGATGGCCGGCATGGGAGCGCCCAGTTCGGCGAACTGGGCGCCGGTGGCGGTGAGACCGGCTTCGAGCTTCTGCCAGCCGTTGGCGAAGAAGATGCCGCCGACGCCCATCCGGGCCGCCAGCGAGGCCACGTCATGGAGGGTTCGCTTCACGATTCCTCATTGTGGGGGGACGGGGAACGAATGCCCAGAGATCTGCCCATAAGGACCGACCTCATGCCTGACGTTCGAACGGCAGGGAGAATCGCCCGGGAAATCACCTGGAGTCACCTGAGAAAAATAGTCCGGAAAAATCCGGTTTGTTGCGAATTTTTCGCATAAAGAATCGACCCCCTGCGGACAAGCACGGCAGAGCGGTTGCCTGTATGAACCCGTATGAAGCGGCGAGAGCGGTCAGCCGCGAGACACGGCCCGCAGCGCGTCGCTCGATCGGACGGGACCCGGGCCGGACACCTCGGGTCCGGGGCCGAACGGCCGGGATCAGCGTGAGGCGTCTTCCGGTTCGGCTTCGGGGGCGTCGGCGGTCTCCCTGGAGATGAACACGCACGCGGCCAGGGCGGTGAGCCCGAGCAGGACCACGCTGACCACGACCGTGCGGTGCAGCGCGGTGACGAAGGCCAGCCGGGCGGCGTCGAGCAGCGCCGCGCCCGGGGCGCCGCCCACCTGGGCGGCGACGTGCGCCGCCGCCGCGAGGGACTCCCTGGCCTTGCTCATCAGGGCGGCGGGCACGTTCGGCACCACGCCGAGAGCAGGCGCGTAGACCATCGTCGTGATCGTGCCGAGTACGGCGATGCCGAGGCCGGCGCCCAGCTCGTAGGCCGTCTCCTCGATCGACGCGGCACCGCCCGCGTGGGACTCGGGCACGGCCGCCATGATCGTGTCGGACGCGGCGAGCAGCGCGACCTCCACGCCGAACCCGATCCCGATGAAGCAGACGGCGAGCATGCCGGGATGCTGCTCGACGCCCCAGGTGAGCACGGGGGTCAGCGAGACGGTGGTGAGCGCGAGGCCGCCGCTCATGGTGGCCCGGAGCCCGATCCGCTGGAGCACGTGGGCCGCCGCCAGCCCGCCGGCGATCGCCGCGATCATCAACGGCAACATGCGCAGGCCCGCCGCCAGCGGGGACAACCCGAGGACGAGCTGGAGGTACTGGGCGAGCAGCAGTTCCAGCCCCACCAACGCGAAGATCGCCAGCAGCACGCAGGCGACGCCGGTGGCGAACCCCCGCCGGGTGAACAGAGAGATGTCGAGCAGGGGGAAGTCCAGCCGCCGCTGGCGCCGTACGAACCAGGAGAGCAGCGCGATCCCGAGCAGGGCGACGGCCACGGCCGGGCCCCGCCCGATCATGTGGCCGTATCCCGCCTCCTTGAGCCCGAACGCGAGGGCGAGGATGCCCAGGGTGGACAGCGCCGCGCTCAGCCCGTCCCATGGATGGCCGGACCGGCTGCGCGAGGGAGGCAGCAGCCGCACGGCGAGCGGCAGCGCCACGATCAGCAGCGGCACGTTGATGAGGAAGACCGCGCCCCACCAGAAATGCTCGACGAGGACACCGCCGACCAGCGGGCCGACGGCGGCGCCCGCGGCGGCGACCGCGCTCCAGACGCCCAGGGCGATCGCGCGCTCCCTGCGGTCGGTGAAGACCTCACGGATGATCGAGAGTGTGGCCGGCATGATCATCGCGCCGCCGACCCCGAGCAGGGCGCGGGACAGGATCAGCGCCAGCGGCGACGCGGAGAGCGCCGCGAAGAGCGAGGCCAGCCCGAACACCACGTATCCGGCCAGCACCAGGCGGCGCCTGCCGTACCGGTCGCCGAGCGTGCCGAAGGTGACCAGCAGCGGCGCCACGACGAGCGAGTAGATGTCGATGATCCACAACAGCTCGACGGCGGAGGGTTCGAGGGCGGCGGTCAGCGCGGGCACCGCGATGTGGAGCACGGTCGCGTCCACCGCGATGAGCAGCAGGCTGAAACAGAGTAACGCGAGGACCGCCCAGCGGCTCGCGTGACGCGCGGTGGCGTGGCCCTCGCGGAGCTGTGCCCCGACCCCCATGACGATCATGGACGGGAACCGCCGGCCAGGTGGAACATGCGTCGCAGCTTAGGCCATTCCCGGTAGATCCCTCAGCAGCTTCCGGCATCGCGCTCTCTAGAGAGATATAGGTATATATCCGGCATCTAGGCAACCCCCTCCAGGCAACGGATCATGCGGGAGTGGGGAGCGATATCGAGGACCCGGACCATGCCCCGGACCATGCCCCGGACCATGCCCCGGATCGTGCTCCGAATCCTGCCCGAGATCGCGCCCAAGATCGCGCCCGAGATCCTGCCCGAGACCAGGTGCGAGACCACGCGCCAGATCACGCCCAGCATCGCTCCCCGGGAGCCGATCCCCGGGCCTGGTGCGTCGTCGCGGCGGCGCGGCTGTCCCGCGACCAGCCGGAGGCGGCACTGGAGGCCGCACGCCAGGCCGTCGAACGCGACCCCGGCGGCGAGTGGGGGCACCGCCTGGCCAGTCTCGCCCTCGAACGCCTCGGCCGCGACTCCGAGGCGGTCGCGTCGGCCCGGGAAGCCGTACGGCTCGCGCCCGGCTCCTGGGCCGCGCGGCTCAGGCTGGGCGGCGCGCTGCGCCGGTCGCCCGGCGGCTGGCGCGAGGCGTGGGCGGAGGCACGCAAGGCGGTGAGCTTCGCGCCCGAGGAACCCGACCCGCACGTCCTCGCCGGGGACCTGGCCCTGACCCGGGGTGACCACGAGCGCGCCGTCTCGTCCTACGAGGCGGCGCTGCGGCGCGCGAAGGACCACCCGGGAGCGCGGGTCAACCTCGGGCTCGCCCTGATGCGGTGGGAGCGGCCGCGCAACCACCACGACCCGGCCTGGGACGCCGACCCGCGCGAGACGACCCGGGCCAGGCGGGTGATGGAGGTCTGGTCCCGGCAGGTCCGCGTCATGCTCGCGGTCGCGACGGCCGCCGTCACGCTCAGCGCGTTCTTCCTCGGCCTGCACAGGGAGGCGCAGATCGGGGGAGCGCTCGTGCTCGGGGGCGTGCTGGCCGTGACGATCAGGCAGGCCGGGCGGGTCCGTGTCTGGCCGCGCGTGCCCGCGATGCTCGGCCGCGACCTCTGGCTCACCATGGGCGTCGCGATGGGCGTGGCGGTCGTCGCCGCGTACGTCGCCGGCCTGGCCACCCTGCCCGCCGCACCTCCCGCCTCGGTCCCGCTCCCATTCCCGCTCCCTTTCCCGCTCTCCGAAACGCCGCCCGCCGCGTCCGGAGCCGTCGCGGAGCCCGGTTCCCTCGCGGACGCTGTGAACGGCGTCTGGATCGGCGCGCTCGGCATCGTCTTTCTCAACGGCGTCGCCGCGGGCGGTGCGCGCCTGCTCGTCGAGGCGTGGCAGGGCCGTCCGGTGAGGGCGCTCACGCAGTTCGCCGCCGCCGGACCGGTGCCCGCGGCCAGGCGGGACGTCGACGTGACGCTCTGGATCGTCGCGAGCCGGGCATGGTGGACGCTCGTCCTCCTCCTGTCGATCTGCCTGCTCGCCGCCCAGCCCCGTCTGGCCCTCGGCGCCGCGGCGGTGCCGGCCGTCGTCGTCCTCGCCTTCCGCCGCGGCCGGGTCACCTCGCTCCTGCGGCCGTCGTTCCGCGACGACCGCCCGCTCGCGCTCGCGTTCGTCCTGATCGCCGCCGCCTCCCTCCTCCTCGCGCTCGCGGGAGCCGTGCCGGCCGTCGCCGGGCCCGGCCTCCCCGCACCGCCGATGCTCGGGCCCGCCGGAATGGGCGCGTGCGCCGCGCTCGCGGTGGCGGCCGGGGCGTTCGCGGCGCGTACGGCCCGCGCGTGGTGGGGCGGCGGTCCCGGTCCCTGGCGTGCCGCGCTGATCCCGTACGACGCGTTCGGCACGCGGCTTCCCGGCGACGCCTCGCCCTCCGCCGGAGTCAGCGACGAGGTACGGCACGCCGCCACGTATTCGAGGAGTGTGGTGCTCGCCTACACCCAGCGGGGCTGCCCGCGGGCGCTCGCGGTCAGCGCGGTGACCTCGGTGAGCGCGTCGGGCGAGCTCAGGCTGATCGCGGGGGATGAGGCGTGGGAGGCGGTGGAACGCGACCCCAGGGTCGTCCTCTTCGTGGGCGACCCGCGGTTCTGGGCCGAGGTGCGGGGCATCGCCGTGCCCTCCGGGGACGTTCTGCGCATCACTCCCAAACGGGTCCTCGTGCGGGAGTACCCCGGTCGCCACCAGGCTCGCACCCGTTAGGTCCACCCATTGCGCGTTCGTGTGCGGTATAACCGGGGGGCAAACCGGGGAGGCGTTGATGCGGGACTCCGACAGGGCCCAGCCGGCGGGCAACGCCGGGGCGCGGGATCTGTTCGAACAGGTGCGGCTGCGCTATTTCCACCTTCCTCCCATCGCGCGACGCGTGATCTTCACCGGTGTCCTGATCGCCTCGATCGGCCTCGCCGCGGCACTGAGCTGGCCGCTGCTCACCACGTTCTTCGCGACGGTCGTGGTCCTGGCGTTCGTGGCGCTCGCGCTCAGCCATCCCCGCGCCGCGGCCACCGCGCTCGTCCTCGCCGGGTGGGGGCTGCTGCTCCCGCTGTTCTTCGGCGTCTTCGGCAGCCAGTCCGGCGCGCCGTACCTCCTGCTGTTCCTCGGCCTCCCGGTCGCCGGCGCGGCCCACCTCATCCGGTGGGTGCCCCCATGGCTGACCACGCTGGCCGCGCTCGCCCCCGCGGGCGTCGTGGCCTTCGCGATCTCCCCGCTGTCCGTCACGGTCGCCCTCTGGGCCGCGTACGGCACGGCCTGCGCGGTGCTGGCCTACCGCTTCGTGCTGGCCAGGAGAGTCCACGCGCTCCTCGCCGCCGCGCCCCAGGCCGGCGACGCCCAGGTAAGGCAGCGGATCAGGGCGGGCGGTCACCAGCACTCCACCGGCGACGGGGGGACGCCGCCGCCGATCACGGTCGAGCAGGCGCTGGGCGAGCTGGAGGCCATGATCGGCCTGGAGCCGGTGAAGGAGCAGGTACGCGCCATCGCCGCGTCCATAGAAGCGGCCCGGCTACGCAAGGAGGCCGGGTTCACCAACGAGCCCCCGATGCGCCACTTCGTCTTCGTCGGCCCGCCCGGCACCGGCAAGACGAGCGTCGCCCGCACCCTCGCCAAGATCTTCTACGCGTTCGGGCTGCTGGAGACGCCCTTCGTGGTCGAGGGCCAGCGGGCCGACCTGGTCGGCGAATACCTCGGAGCCACCGCGATCAAGACCAACGAGCTGATCGACCGGGCACTGGGCGGCGTGCTGTTCATCGACGAGGCGTACGGCCTGATCAACTCGGGCGACGGTCAGCCCGACCGGTTCGGCGCCGAGGCCGTGCAGACCCTGCTCAAGCGGGCCGAGGACGACCGCGACCGGCTGATCATCGTGCTGGCCGGCTACGAGAAGGAGATGGGCACCTTCCTCTCCTCCAACCCCGGCCTGTCCAGCAGGTTCGCCACGCGGGTGCGCTTCCCCGGTTACACCCCCTCCGAACTTCTGGAGATCACCGAAGCGTTGCAGGTCAGGCGGGGCGACCGGCTCGCTCCCGACGCGCGCCCCGTCCTGCGGGCACTGTTCGAGGACGTACACCGCCGCGGACTGGTCGACGAGCTGGGCAACGCCCGCTTCGCCCGCAGCCTGGCCGAGGCCGCCGCGCAGGCCAGGGACGTCCGCGTGGTCAGCGCCGGAGGCGCGCCGCGCGGCGAGGACCTGGTGACGACCACGACCGACGACGTGACCAGGGCGTTCAACGAGATCACCGCCAGGTTCCGGGGCTACCAGGCCACCCCCACGCTGGAGGAGGCCCTGGCCGACCTCGACAGGATGGCCGGGCTGGAGCCGGTGAAGCGGCAGGTCCACGCGATCGCCGCCCAGCTCAAGGTGGCGCGCATGCGCCAGGAGCAGGGGCTTCCCGTCCAGTCCCAGATGAGGCACTTCGTCTTCGTCGGCCCGCCGGGCACCGGGAAGACGACCGTCGCGCGCATCCTCGGCCGGATCTTCTCCGCCCTCGGGCTGCTCGCCCGGCCCGACGTCGTCGAGGCGTCCCGCGCCGACCTCGTGGGCCAGCACCTCGGCGCCACGGCGATCAAGACCAACGAGCTGGTCGACCGGGCGCTGGGCGGCGTCCTGTTCGTCGACGAGGCGTACGGTCTGGTCAACAGCGGATACGCCGGGGGAGACGCCTTCGGCGCGGAAGCCGTGCAGACGCTGCTCAAACGGGCCGAGGACGACCGCGACCGGCTCGTCATCGTCCTCGCCGGATACCAGCGGGAGATGGACGCCTTCCTGGCCACCAACCCCGGTCTCGCGTCGCGGTTCAACCAGTTCGTCGCCTTCCCCTCGTACGCGCCGGACGAGCTGGCCGAGATCGCCGAGCTGCAGGCGTCCCGCAGCGGCGACAGGTTCGACGCGTCCGCGCGCAGGGACCTCGGCGACGTCTTCGACTGGGTCTGCCGGGAGGGGCTGATCGACGGGCTCGGCAACGGCCGGTTCGCCCGGTCCCTCTACGAGAGGGCGGCCATGCGGCGCGACGTGCGGCTGGCCGTTCAGAGCTCGGCCAACGCGGCCGAGCTGACCACGATCACCAGCGACGACGTCCGCAGCGCCGTGGACGAACTCTCCTGAGCCTTCGGGCACGGCCCGCGTCGCGGGCCGTGCCCGGTCATCGCCGGTTCCGGGTTACGCCCGCGTACGGCGCGTGGCCTCGCTTCTCTTGAATACGGTCTGCTACAAAGCGCTTGCGCATAGTGACCATTCCGGGAGGAGCGCCGTGCAGGCACGATGGCTGGCCACGCTGATCACGTTGATCGTTGTGGAGACCGCGACGGCCTGCTCAGGCGGGCCCTCCGCCGACGGCCCGGGAAGCGGTTCCCCCGCCTCCATCAGGGCGTACGACATCAACCCGGTCGCCCGGGACAAGGTGAAGGACGGCGGCACCCTCAATTGGGGGCTGACCGACTTCCCCACGCAGTGGAACGTCAACCACATGAACGGCGACACCGTGGAGGCGTGGTCCGTCATCGGCGCGCTGATGCCCACCGCCTTCCGGTCTGACGAGAAGGGCCGGATCTCACTCGACCGCGACTACGTCATCCGGGCGAAGGTCACCGAGCGGGTTCCGCATGAGGTCGTCACCTACACGCTGAACCCCAAGGCCAGGTGGTCCAACGGGAAGCCGATCACCTGGCGGGACTACGCCGCCCAGTGGAAGGCGATGAACGGCCGGGACAAGGCCTACGGCGTCTTCGCAGGGAGCGGCTACGACTCCCTCCGGAGCGTCACCAAGGGGTCGGACGATCACCAGGTCGTGGTCACCTTCGCCGAGCCGTACGGGGAGTGGCGGTCGCTCTTCTCGCCGCTCTACCCACACTCGGTCAACGCCTCGGCGGACGCCTTCAACAGTGGCAGCGTCGACCACATCCCCGCGACCGCCGGGCCGTTCAAGGTGTCCTCCCTCGACACGAACGCCAAGACCGTCACCCTGGTACGGGACGACGCGTGGTGGGGGAACCGGGCGAAGCTCGACCGCATCGTGTTCCGCGCCCTCCAGGGCAACGCGCTCGTCAACGCGTACAGCGGCGGCGACCTGGATCTCTTCGACGCCGGCCTGTCCGCCACCGCGTACGACTGGGGCAAGGGGGAGCCCACCGCCGCGGTCAGGCAGGCGGGCGGCAGAGACTTCCGGCAGATCACCCTCAACGCAGAGACGGAGCCGCTCTCCGACGTCCGGGTCCGCCAGGCGATCGCCGTCGGCATCGACCGCAAGGCCGTCATCGCCGCGGACCTGGAAGGGCTGGGCTGGCCGGCGGTCCCGCTCAACAGCCACTTCTACGTGCACGGCCAGGGCGGCTACCAGGACAACGCCGGCTGGCTCGGCGTCTACGACCCCGTCCGCGCGGGCAAGCTGCTGGACGAGGCCGGCTGGCCGCTGACCGCCGGCACCCGGAAGAAGAACGGCAAAGAGCTCACCCTCCGCTATCCCATCCCTTCGGACGCGCCGGTGGCGCGTGCCGAGGCGGAGGCCGTACGCACGTCCCTGGAGCGCGTCGGGGTGAAGGTCGCCATCGAGCCCGTTTCGAGCGCGGACTTCTTCGACAAGTACATCGTCCCCGGCGAGTTCGATCTTACGGCCTTCGCCTACGCCGCCTCGCCGTACCCCGTGTCGGCCAACTACGGGGTCTACCTCAACGGGACGGCCCCCTCGGGCGACGACAAGAAAGACGACAAGAAGTGGGACGCGAATCTCGGCCGCACCGGCACTCCCAAGATCGACTCCGCGCTGTTCGCGGCGGGGGCGCAGTTCAACCAGAAGAAGGCCGCCACCGAGCTCAACGCCGCCGACCGGCTCATCTGGCAGCAGGCCACAGTCGTGCCGCTGTTCCAGCGGCCGCAGACCGTGATCGTCAGGTCCACCCTGGCCAACATCGGCGCCACCGGGTTCTACGACCTGAAGTACGCCGACATCGGCTTCACCCGCTGAATCGCCTCGCTTCGCTCAGCCCCGCGCCCCCGGTGTGTGATTGGCCTCGCTTCGCTCGGCGGCTCGGGGCGCCTGAAGTCGGCTCGTGCCCTCGTCACGTCCTCACTCCTTCGTCGCTCCGGGCGTTCCTCGGTTACTTCACCGCCGCGCCCCCGGTGTGTGATTGGCCTCGCTTCGCTCGGCGGCTCGGGGCGCCTGAAGTCGGCTCGTGCCCTCGTCACGTCCTCACTCCTTCGTCGCTCCGGGCGTTCCTCGGTTACTTCACCGCCGCGCCCCCGGTGTGTGATTGGCCTCGCTTCGCTCGGCGGCTCGGGGCGCCTGAAGTCGGCTCGTGCCCTCGTCACGTCCTCACTCCTTCGTCGCTCCGGGCGTTCCTCGGTTACTTCACCGCCGCGCCCCTCGCGGTCAGGCGGACGGCTCGTCCGGGATGTCGGCGATGTCGTCGAGGGCGGCGGCCAGTTCGTCGGGGTGGTCGCCCATCCGCTCGGCGATCTCGATGAGCAGGTGCAGCACCTCGTGCCGGTCGTGGCCCAGATCCATCAGCCGCTGGGCCGCCTCCCACAGCTGAGGGGGATCGCCCTCCCAGAGCCGGGCGGCGATCTCCTCGTGCCAGGCGAGGTGCTCGTCGAAGTCCGGCCGGTCACGCTCGGCGGCGTGGTCGATCTCCAGCAGGATCCGGCGGTCGCCCTCGTCCGCCGGGTTCAGCGTGTCGAGGATGATCGAGCCGTGCACGCCCTGCAGCAGCGGGAACGCGAAGGCGCGGCGGGCCAGGGCCGACAGGTCGCCGTCCGGCAGCAGCCGCTCGACGAGCGCGCGGTCCAGGCCGAAGGTGGTCGGGTCGCGGTACGCCTCGGTGAACCGGGCGGTCGCCTCCCACACGGCGTCGAGCGTCGCCCGGACCCCCTGCTCCGGCAGGCCGGCGCGCGGAGCGGCGAACCGGACCCAGGCCGCCAGGGCGTGCGGCATGGCCTCCTGCTCGGCCGGCCGCAGCATGACCTTCCTCGGCAGCCAGTCCAGCAGGAACGTCTCGCATTTGGCCGGGCTGACCCGGAGCGGCCGTCCGAGGTCCTGGTCGCAGCCGTAGTCGATGATGTGGTCCGCGCACCGCGACGCGGCCGACGGGTCCGACAGGTTCTCCGCCGCGTCGGAGGCGAGGAACTCGGCCGCGAGCATCGCGCGCCTGTCCCTGCTGTACGGCGCCTCGCTGTGCGGGGGCGCGGGCCGCTTGCGGCCGGGAGGGAGCGCCTTGATCCGCGAGCGGGCGAACGCGTGGTAGGCGCTGTAGCCGTCGCTGACGAGTCGGGGCGCGTTCCGGCCCAGCGAGTCCCGCGCCGCCTTCATCGCGAACTCCAGCAGCGCCCTCGCCTGTTGCGGCTCGATCTCCTCGAACCTGAGCATGGGGTTGCCCGCCGCTTCCAGCCTGGCCTGTTCGAGCAGCTTGTCGACCTGCGAGGAGACCCACGCGTCGCGGGCCATGCCGCGCATGTTGTAGTCGACGACCACCACCAGGGCGTGCGTGTCCTCGCCGTTGTAGGCGAAGGTGCACACCACCGTGTCCTGGTCGCCGTAGACGTCCCTGGACACGTAGCACCCGGACGGTTTGACGGCGCCCACCCTGTCGGCCCAGCGGGGCCGCGCCACGTCGGACTCCATGAGGGCGAGGGCGGCACCCTCGGCCTTGGCGGCCTGGCGCGCGGTGCCGAGGTAGGCGACCGAGATCAGCAGGGTGAGGGCCGCGGGCGTCCCGGCCTTCGCGGCGTAGTCGACCAGGCCCTCACCGAGGATCTGCTCCACGTCGCCCCCGCGCAGCCGCCGGCCCCACCAGGCGCCGAGCATGTCCGACACCATGAGCTCCGCGTCGAGCGGGCTCCGTACGGCGAGCAGTTCGCGCGCCGCGAGCAGCATCTCGGCGAAGACGTCGTCCGGGGTCTGGGTCTCCCGGGGGTCGCGCCGCCTCCGGCCCCTCACCGGGCCGCCTCGGCGCGCTCGGAGACGCGCGAGCCATGCCTGCGGTGATTGTCGGCGCGCTCGCTCACAGAACCCACCTTCTCGCATTCCCGGCCCAATCGGCATCCGGAACACGGCCCGGTGACTTCCCCGTTATCTGGTGGCCTAATCGGCCCGGGAAGGCGGCGCCGAGTTCACCAGGGCGAGCAGGTGCTCGCGGGCGATCCACTCGACGGCCGCGGGAGTGGCGCGCAGCCCGAGATGTTCGGTGCAGGCCCAGACGTCGGCGACGCAGCGGCTCACTGTGTCCACGGGCACACCGAGGAACTCCGCGGCCAGGCGGGCGCTGACCGGCTCGAGGAGCGGCGCCGTCGCGCGGCCGCCGCCGAACCGTGGTGCGAGTACTGGCATCGTCGCATTCCTCGCTGAGTGACTACCGGGCGGCCCCCTCGCCGGATATGAGAGGGACCGGCCGCTTTCATTCCATAACTTTCCGCAGACGTGTCAACCCCTCACGGAGCTCCGTGCAAAGCTGTCCCCATGCGTATCCAGCTCGCCCAGCGGCAGGATGCCGACGAACTCCTCAGCCGAAGTTCCCTGGCGCTGCTCGTCGGCATGCTGCTTGATCAGCAGATCCCCATGGAGTGGGCGTTCGCCGGTCCGCGCACCATCGCCGACCGGCTCGGGCATGATCTGGACGCGCGGGAGATCGCCTCCTATGATCCTTCCGAGTTCGCGGCGTTGCTGGCCGCCAAGCCCGCCGTCCATCGGTATCCGAGCTCCATGGCGGGCCGGATCCAGCAGCTGGCCGCCTATCTGGTCGAGCATTACGACGGCTCGGCCGACAGGGTGTGGGAGGATGTCGACGACGGTGCCGAGTTGCTACGCCGCCTGCTGGCGCTGCCCGGGTTCGGCAAGCAGAAGGCACAGATCTTCCTCGCGCTGCTCGGCAAGCAGCTCGGGGTGCGCCCGCCCGGATGGCGCGAGGCCGCCGGGAAGTACGGCGCGCAGGGCGTGCACCTGTCCGTCGCCGATGTCGTCGACCCCGTCAGCCTCGATCTGGTGCGGACCACCAAGCAGGAAGCGAAGAGGGCCGCCAAGAAGTAAGCCCGATCCTGCTGCGCGAGATGGCGCCTTTTGACAGGATGCGTTGACCGCATGCCGGGCGGGGCTTCCGTCCGCACATGCCCATCGCCGATGATGTAGGGCAGATCCTGCGCTACAGGGAGTGTCTTATGGATCTTGCGGTAGCGACCGGCGGCCGGACGGGTGCATCCCGGAGCGGAGGAGGAGAGCATAACGGAGTTGTGCACGGCCGCGGGCATGACCAGGCCGTATGGCGCCGAACCGGCGTCACGCGGTAGGCAGAAGATCAGGACACGACCGTAAATCACAGTTATGGAGATGTGCCTCGTGGGAGACCCTGGCGCGCGACGGAGGTGCCGACCGTGAGCGCCGAAACCTCCGTGCCCCGTCCCCGGGAGTCGGGTTTGGACATCTCAGACTCCGGCCTCTTCCGTGGCCTCATGTCCGAGGCCCCCTTCGCCTTCGCGTTCTTTGACCCGTCCGGGCGGTTTGTCCGTGTCAATTCGACCTTTACCGAGCTGACCGGCCACCCTGTCGAGCGGCATCTGGAGATGATGCCCGCGGACCTCCTCTCGGCCGACCTCGCCACCCTGATCGACTCGGCTCTGCGCCGGATCGGCGGCGAGGGGCTCCCGATCACCGATCAGCGCATCAGGACCCGCGCCGAGAACGGCGACACCCGGCACTGGGCGGTCTCGTTCTTCCCGATGCGGGAGGACGGCGGGCTCCTGGGCACCGCGCTCTTCGGCGTCGACCTGACCGAGCGTCAGCTCACCGAGGAGGAGCTGCGCCGCAGCGAGGAGCGCTACCGCTCCCTGGTCGAGTCGCAGCAGCAGCTCGTGTGGATCACCTCGCCCAGCGGTTCCGCGATCGAGGACGCCCCGCAGTGGCGGGCCGTCACCGGCCAGGGGCTGGAGGAGTACCTCGCCCACGGCTGGCTCGACGCCGTGCACCCCGACGACCGTCCGGGAGCCGAGGAGGCGTGGCGGGAGGCGCTGCGCGGCCGGACCATGTTCGAGTGGAGCTACCGGGTGCGCACCCGAGCCAGCGGCTACCGGCACTTCGAGGTGCGCGCCGTACCGATCATCAGGCACGGCCGCGTGATCGAGTGGGTGGGCGCCAACTCAGACGTCACGCCGCAGCGTGAGGCCGAGGAGATGCGCGGCAGGCTGACCGACCAGCTCGGTGCTGCCGCCCTGCGCACCGCGCGGCTCCAGGGCGCCACGGCGCAGCTGGCCGAGGCGCTCACCGTCGAGCAGGTGGTCCAGGTCATCATCGACGTCGGCCGTACGGCCCTCGCCGCGGACCATTCAGGCGTCGCGCTGCTGGACCCGGACCGCGCGAGCCTGAAAGTGATCAACAGCGGGGGCGTCCCCGACGCGCCCGGGATCTCCGGCGACGAGATCGCGTTGTCCACCACCAGCATGATGACCATGGCGGTGAACAGCCGGCGCCCGGTGTTCGCCGAGTCGCCGCAGAGCCTGCGCAACCAGCTCGTCGACGCCGGCGCCGAGGACGAGCGGATCGCCGAGTTCCTCGAGGGCACCGACGAGCGGGCCTGGGTCGGGCTGCCGCTGCTCGCGGCCGGCCGGGCCCTGGGCGCCCTGAGGTTCTCCTTCAACCGGCCGCAGAAGATCTCGCAGGAGGACGGCGTCTTCCTGGAGGCCCTGGCAGGTCAGTGCGCGCTCGCGGTCGAGCGCGCGACGCTCTTCGAGCGCGAGCACAAGACCGCGGAGACGCTGCAGCGGAGCCTGCTGCCCGACAACCTGCCCGTGGTGCGGGGCCTGGTCCTGGCCCAGCGGTTCCGTTCCGGTTCCCCGGCATGTCCAGGTCGGCGGCGACTGGTACGACGCGTTCGTCCTGCAGGACGGCAGGGTCGCGGCCGTCCTCGGCGACGTCATGGGCAAGGGCGTCAAGGCCGCCGCGGGCATGGGCCGGATCCGCAACGCCATGCGGGCCCTGGCGCTGACCAATCCACCTCCTGCCGCGGTGCTCACCGGGCTGGACCGGGTCTTCGAGGCTACCGAAGACGAGGAGCAGGTCACGACACTCGCCTACATGGTGGTCGAGCCGAACACCGGCGAGGGCACGCTCGCGCTGGCGGGACACCCGCCACCGCTGCTGGTGTCGCCGCAGGGCGTGGCGGTGCTGCACGAGACCGAGCCCGGCACGCCGCTGGGCTGGGCGACCAGCCGCAAGCAGTTCAGATTCTGCGTGCCGCCGGGTCACACCGCCGTGCTGTACTCCGACGGTCTCGTGGAGAACCGGAAGCGCGGACTGGACGCCGGACTGCGGGATCTGTCGAACGTCGTGGCCGAGGCACCCCCCGAAGTCGTGGCAAGTCCCCACATGTTGCTGGATTTCCTGGTAGATCGGATGTTGTCCGGGTATGAGCAGGATGATGACGTGACCGTGCTCGCGGTTCACGTTCCTCCAGCCACGAAGAGTGACTGAATGAAACAGTCATAACGGTTGCTTTCGGGTATCGGTGCCCCTCATCCGTACGCACTACTGTCTCGGTCGGCCTAGGGTGGGAAGGCAACCGGCCGGAGGTGGCCGTATGGACTGCCGTGGCGTGTCACAATGGCATGTCGCGGTCCGCGCGGCCTCACCATCGGAAAAGAAGCAACCATCTGGGTCCATTCTCGCCATGCGTTCGTTCGAGAGGTGTTCGTGTCGCCTGCAAGTTCGACTCGCTCGAAGCCGTCGGAGCTGAACGAGCCAGTGATTCAGCAGCTCCTCGAGCGTGGGCGCTCGCAGGGTTTCCTCGAGTCCGAGGATGTCCGCAGGGCCTTCGAGGAAGCGGACATCCCGCTGTCGCACGCCGCTGGATTCCTGCGCAGCCTCAGCAAGGAGGGTGTGACCGTTGTGGTCACCGCGGCCGATTCCGCCGCGGCGCCCAAGCGGTCTCGTGGCCAAGCAAAGCGCCGCACCTCCGCTCCGGTCAAGAAGACCACCAAGTCCGCCGCCGCCAAGGAGGCGCAGCCCGAGACCGTCACCGCCGTCGTGACCGGCTCGGCGGACTCGGGGCCCGCGCCCGCGCCGAAGAGGCCCGCCGCGAAGAAGGCCGTTCCGGCCAAGAAGACCGCGGCGCCCACCAGCAAGCCCAAGCCCACGGCTCCCACCACGGGGCCTGAGTCCAAGGCCGTCAAGGCCGATTCCAAGTCCAAGTCGTCCGAGCTCGCTGAGGACGATGAGGACATCGACCTCGAGGGTGACGTCGAGATCGAGGACTTCGACATCGACGTCGAGGACGTCGAGATCGAGTCCGACTCGGACGGCGACGCGGAGGCTGACGCCGAGACCGAGGGTGACGGCGAGGAGAAGGCGGCGCCCGTCGCCCACTCCGAGGACGAGGTACTCATCCTCACCGACGATGACGACGACGCGCCCGTGGCTCAGGTCGCGGCCGCCGGCGCCACCGCCGACCCCGTCAAGGACTATCTCAAGCAGATCGGCAAGGTCCCCCTGCTCAACGCCGAGCAGGAGGTGGAGCTCGCCAAGCGCATCGAGGCGGGCCTGTTCGCCGAGGAGCAGCTGGCCAGCGACGGCGAGCAGCTTCCGGTCGACGTCCGCGCCGAGCTGGAGTGGATCGCCGAGGACGGCCGCCGCGCCAAGAACCACCTGCTGGAGGCCAACCTCCGGCTCGTGGTCTCGCTGGCCAAGCGCTACACCGGCCGCGGCATGCTCTTCCTGGACCTGATCCAGGAGGGCAACCTCGGTCTCATCCGCGCCGTCGAGAAGTTCGACTACACCAAGGGCTACAAGTTCTCCACGTACGCCACCTGGTGGATCCGGCAGGCGATCACCCGCGCCATGGCGGACCAGGCGCGGACCATCCGCATCCCGGTCCACATGGTCGAAGTGATCAACAAGCTGGCCCGGGTCCAGCGGCAGATGCTGCAGGACCTCGGCCGCGAGCCCACGCCGGAGGAGCTGGCCCGCGAGCTCGACATGACCCCGGAGAAGGTCATCGAGGTCCAGAAGTACGGGCGCGAGCCGATCTCCCTGCACACCCCCCTCGGTGAGGAGGGCGACAGCGAGTTCGGTGACCTCATCGAGGACTCCGAGGCCATCGTTCCGGCCGACGCCGTCAGCTTCACGCTGCTCCAGGAGCAGCTGCACTCCGTTCTGGACACGCTGTCCGAGCGGGAGGCGGGCGTCGTGTCGATGCGGTTCGGTCTCACCGACGGCCAGCCCAAGACCCTCGACGAGATCGGCAAGGTCTACGGCGTGACCCGCGAGCGGATCCGCCAGATCGAGTCCAAGACCATGTCCAAGCTGCGTCACCCCTCGCGGTCCCAGGTGCTCCGCGACTACCTGGACTAGTCGCAGGACCGGCCACACGTCGAACGGCCCCGACCTCCTCTCGGAGGGCGGGGCCGTTTAACGCGCACGTAACCTTCCGGTAGCGCCGGACGCCCCCGACACTCCTAGGCTCGCCGCTCATGGGAGTGATCGAAGTGGATCGGGCACGTGCTCGGGGGCCACGAGTGATCCCGGACCGTCCATGGGCGGACCCTGTACTCGACGAGGCGGCCGCCGCCGTCCATCGGGGAGTTCTCACGGCGGGAGTTCCCGCCCTCACGGCGACCAGGGGGGACGCCGAGATCCGTTCGCTTCGCGTGGAGGCCCTGTCCCGGGCCGCCGCGGGCTACGAGCACGTCATCGAGCGGCTGATCAGCCACGATCAGGGCAATCCCGACCTGTGGTTGTGGCTGGGCCGTACCAGGATCGAGCAGGCCTGGGCGCTGAAACCCGACGCGAAGGCGAGGGCCGTACAGGCTCACCGCCTGCAGGCGTTCCACGCGGCCATGGAGTCCGCGCGGAGACCGCTGCTCATCGCCGCCTCGCTGGCCCCCGCCGATCCTGTTCCCTGGGAGTGCCTGATGTGGCTGGCACTGGGGCTGGACCGGCCGCGCCCGGACAAGGATTCGGTCTGGTCGGAGTGCGTCCGCCGCTGGCCGACGCTGTTCGCCGCGCATCTCGCCCGCCTGATCACGCTCTCGCCCGGATGGGGCGGCACCGCGCAGGAGATGTTCGCGTTCGCCAGGTCCACCGCCGCCCGTGCTCCCGAGGGCAGCCCGCTGCCGGCGCTGATCCCGCTCGCCCACTTCGAGAACGTCGCCGCGGAGCGGTCTCCGATGTCGCGGAGCGGCTGGTTCTCCTTCGACGTCCAGCGGGAGATCGTCTCCGTCGCAGGTCACTGGACGGATCGGCACCTGGGAGGGGTCCACCCGCGCTCGATCGAGGCGCACAACGCGTTCGGCGCCGCCTTCTACGTCGCGGATCTCCGCCGTCCGGCCAGGGGGCACCTCGCGCGCACCGGGGGGAGGTTCAGCCGGTTGCCCTGGTCGCATCTCGGAGAGCCCCAGCAGCAGTTCCTCCGCGCATGCGGGCGACTGAATGTGATCACGAACTGATCACGATATCGAGGGTCCAGGGCTTGCCGGAGCGCGGGGCGGGGCCGAGTTCGGTGTGATGCCCCAGCCCGCGGAGAACCTCGGCCAGTTCCTGAGGGCCGCCCGGTTCATCGGAGCTTTCCACCAGCGACCTAGTCACCGCGCCCCTGGTCGCCTTGGCCATGTGGCTCACCACCGTGCGCCTTCCCGCCGTCTCTTTCAACACCCGTACGGCCACCGCCCGCCCGCCGGCCGGCCACGCCTGGGCGTACGTCGAGGACCGCATATCCACGATCAGGCCGGGCAGCGGGCCCAGCACCGCCGCCAATGAGGGGCGCCAGAAGGCGGCCAGGCCGCCCATCGGCGGCAGCGCGCGTGCCATGGAGAGCCGGTACGGCGGCACGCGGTCGGTCAGGCGGAGTGCGCCCCACAGGCCGGAGAAGACGATGACGCGCTCGTCCGCCCGCCTTCTCGCGTCCGGAACCAGCGTGGGCAGCCCCAGATTGTCGTACAGGACGCCGGTGTACAGGTCGGCCGCGGTGAGGGTGGGCGCGGTGCGCAGGCCGCGGTTCCTGTCGATCTCGTCACGCTGCCCCTCGGACAGGCCGAGCACGGCCTGGGCGTCGGGGGTGTGACAGAGCGTGATCAGAGCGTCGAGCACCTTCTCCCGTGGGGAGGTCAGTTCGGGGAAGCCGAGGGTGTCGAGGTCGAGCACGGGTCCGTCGCCCCGGGACGCCTTTCCTTCGGAGGGAGGCAACAGGATCAGCACGCTTCCCAGCCTATCGACGGGATCATCCGGTGGTGTGGGCGGCCGGTGGATGACCAGCGCGGACGGCCGCGATCAGGGGCTGCGACCGCGATCAGGGTGCTGCGATAAGGTCCGCCCGTGTCCGAATTCGACCGACTTGTTGATGAAGCGTGGCCGGCGCCCTACCGGGTGGCCGCGGGGGACTGGGTGTACCGGCACGCGGGCGGGGTGACCAAGCGGGCCAACTCCGTGTTGCCGCTGGGGGAGTGCCCCGACCTGGGGAAGGCGATCGACGACGCGGAGGGGTTCTACGCGGACCTCGGCCGTCCGTGCGTGTTCTCCATCGGCGGGGGCGCCACGCCCGGGCTCGACGCGGAGCTGGAGTCCCGTGGCTACCATCTGGTCGACCCCACGCTGGTCATGACCAGATCGTCGCTGGAGGGCTCGGCCGACCCGACGATCGCGCCGGAGCCGTCACCGGGCTGGGTGGACACCTGGTGGCGGGTGGACGGCGGCAGGCATCCCGCCGGGACGGAGAGCTCCGCCAAGGACTGGGGTGTGCGCATTCTCACCGGTGTTCCCGCGGCGTACGCCTCGCTGGGTGAGAAGGCCGTGGGCAGGGGAGTGCGGCAGGGGGAGTGGCTCGGGATCTACTGCATGGCGGTGGTTCCCGAGGCCAGGCGGAGGGGCCTGGCCGGAGCGGTGCTGCGCGGCCTGCTCGGCTGGGGGAGGGACCAGGGGGCGACCCGCGCCTATCTGGTCGTCACGGAGGGTAACGAAGGGGCTCGCGCGCTCTACGAGCGCGAGGGTTTCACCGTGGCCGGACGGTATCACTACCGCGTCCGATGACCGCCGCCGGTGAGACCTGGGTGGCATGGCCCGGGAGGACATGAGGACGGCGCGGCTGGAGGGCGGCCTTTTCGGACCGCCCCCAGTCACGCCGTCTATCGGGTCAGCGTTCGCTCGCTGCGGACGCGGGGGATTCACTGAGTCGGGCCGACTCGTCCTGGATCTCGGCGCCCTTGTCGCGCAGCACGCTTACGTGCTGGCGTCCGTGGTGAGCGCAGAAGAGCAGCTCCCCGCCCACGGGCAGGGTCGCGCGGATGTAGGCCTGAGCACCACACCTGTCGCAGCGGTCCAGGGCTGTCAGCGGCTTGATGGGGGCGAGAGCTCCAGTCACGTATCGCCTTTCGGGTCACCCCACGGTGTGGGGACGTTGGCGTCAGTCACTTGGGACAACATCTAACCGGATGAGGACGTTCCCAATCTCTCCGCCGCTACGCCGAGAGCGGAATGATCTGGAAAGTGGTCCGGATCACATCGGAAGTACGGGAGATCTCCGTGCGCCTGGCAAGCTTGTACCCGTAAAAAGAGGATGGGCGGTAGGCTGCGTACGCCTGTTCGATTGATAAATGGGAGCTGGTGTGACGGCGGTTAGCGCGGAGGCGGGTTATACGGCTCGTCATCTCTCGGTCCTGGAAGGCCTGGAGGCCGTCCGTAAGCGTCCGGGGATGTACATCGGGTCGACCGACACCCGCGGCCTGATGCACTGCCTCTGGGAGATCGTGGACAACTGCGTCGACGAGGCCTTGGCGGGCGCCTGCACGCGGATCGAGGTGGAGCTCCACGGAGACGGTTCGATCGAGGTCCGCGACAACGGCCGCGGCATCCCGGTCGACATCGAGCCCAAGAGCGGTCTCGCCGGAGTCGAGCTCGTCTACACCAAGCTCCACGCGGGCGGAAAGTTCGGCGGCGGCTCCTACGGCGCGTCCGGAGGGCTGCACGGCGTCGGCGCCTCCGTGGTCAACGCCCTGTCGTCCCGGCTCGACGTCGAGGTCGACCGCGGCGGCCGCACCCACATGATCAGCTTCAAGCGCGGCAACCCCGGTGTGTTCTCCGGTGCCGGTCCCGACAGCGCCTTCGAGGCCCGATCCGGGATGCGGAAGACGCGCCGCCGCGCCCAGGACGGCGAGAGCGTCACCGGCACGCGGGTGCGCTGGTGGTCCGACACCCAGATCTTCCTGCCGGACGCCGAGCTGTCCATCGACGAGATCCACGTACGGCTCCGCCAGACGGCGTTCCTGGTCCCCGGGCTCACGCTGGTGCTCAGGGACGGTCGGGGTGAAGAGCCCGCCGAGGTGACGTACCACTTCGACGGCGGCATCGGTGAGTTCACCGACTTCCTGTCCCGAGACGAGGCCGTGTGCGACGTACTGCGACTGCAGGGCGTGGGGCACTTCCGCGAGACCGTGCCCGTGCTCGACGAGCAGGGCCACATGACCCCCAGCGAGGTCGAGCGCGAGCTCTCCGTGGACGTCGCGCTCCGCTGGGGCAAGGGCTATGAGACGACGGTCCGCTCCTTCGTCAACGTGATCGCCACGCCCAAGGGCGGCACCCACGTGACAGGGTTCGAGCGGGCGCTGGTCCGCACCGTCAACGAGCAGCTGCGCGAGACGCGGCTGCTCAAGAACGGCGACGACCCGGTCACCAAGGAGGACATCCTCGAGGGCCTGACCGCCGTGGTCACCGTACGCGTGCCGGAGCCGCAGTTCGAGGGGCAGACGAAGGAGATCCTCGGCACCTCGGCGGCGACCCGGATCGTGTCCCACGTCGTCTCGCGCGACCTGAAAGAGCTGTTCGCCACGCCCAAGCGCGCGCAGAAGCTGCAGATGCGCGCGGTCCTGGAGAAGATCGTCGCCGCCGCCAAGGCGCGCATCGCCGCCAGGGAGCACCGCGACAACCAGCGCCGCAAGTCCGCCCTGGAGAACTCGGCGCTCCCGGCGAAGCTGGTCGACTGCCGCAGCGACGACGTGGACCGCAGCGAGCTGTTCATCGTCGAGGGAGACTCTGCGCTCGGCACGGCGAAGCTGGCCCGCGACTCGGAGTTCCAGGCCCTCCTGCCGATCCGCGGCAAGATCCTGAACGTGCAGAAGGCCTCCGTGGCCGACATGCTGAAGAACGCCGAGTGCGCCGCGATCATCCAGGTGGTGGGCGCGGGGTCGGGGCGGTCGTTCGACATCGAGGCCGCCCGCTACGGCAAGATCATCCTGATGGCGGACGCCGACGTGGACGGGGCGCACATCCGCTGCCTGCTCCTCACGCTGTTCCACCGGTACATGAAGCCCATGGTCGAGGCGGGACGGGTGTTCGCCGCGGTGCCGCCGCTGCATCGCATCGAGGTCACCAACCCCGGCAGGGGCCAGGACAAGTACGTCTACACCTATTCCGACGCGGAACTGCACAAGGTCCTGCGCGACCTCGAGCGTCGGGGCAAGCGCTGGAAGGACCCGGTCCAGCGTTACAAGGGCCTCGGCGAGATGGACGCCGACCAGCTGGCCGAGACCACCATGGACCCCCGCCACCGCGTGCTGCGCCGGGTGCGGATCGAGGACGTCGAGGCGGGCGAGCGCATCTTCGACCTGCTCATGGGCAGCGACGTGGCCCCGCGCCGGGAGTTCATCGTGGGCAGCGCGGCAGAGGTCGACCGCAACCACATCGACGCCTAGCGGACGTTCCTGACAAAGGTCGCCCGCCGTGAGGCGGGCGCATGGACGCCGTCAGGGGTGTGCGGCAGGGTCCTGACGAGATTCCCGGAAAAGATCAACCGGCCGGCTCGGCCGGTGTGGGAGTCGACCGGGATCCATGGCGTACGGGCGTTGCGGAAGCTACGTCGAACGAAGTGATGGCCTCATGCCCAGGGGAACCTCGGACCTCCTCGTCGTGGCGCCGGATGGTTCCTATCCGGACTCCAGTTCCAGCGTCGTGATCCGGGCGCGTGCTTCGAGCATGGCCTCCCGGTAGCGCTCGTCCCAGTGCGGGTCGTCGTCGGGGATGGCGCGCACGGTCTGCCTGGCGAGCTCCACCGGCCCGTCCCTGCCCGGGGTCATCCTCCTGATGACCACCAGGGTCCACCCGTCCTCCATCGCCGTGTGGGCCTCCCACCGCGGCACCTGGTCCGTCGTGCCGCCGGGCCGTTCCCGTACGGCACCCCGGACGAGGACCACCAGCACGTAGACCAGCACGGCGACGACGATCAGGACCGCCGGCAACACCAGGATCCGCATCAGGACGCGACTCCCCTCCGCCCGCCCCTCGTCATCGGCGAGCGCTCGGCATGGAGATGGTTCAGCGGGTGGGCAGGGCCACGCCTCCGGTGTTGCCGGGGGCGTACACGGTGATGCCCTGGGGCAGGGCCTTCAGCTTCTCGATCTCGGCGCAGGTCGGGCACCTGTTGTAGCCGTCCTGCCTGGCCTTGTTGGCGTCGGCCTCGGCCCGGGCCTGGGCGACCTTGGCCTGCGCCTCGGTGACCTTGGCGAAGGCGGCCTGCGCCTGGTCGACGGCGTCCTGGACCTGCTTCGGCAGCGTGACGCGCGAGAGGTTGAAGTGGATGTTGGTGAGGTACTCGGCGCCGAGCGTGCTCTTGAGGTCCTCGGCCAGGCTGGTGTTCACCGCGTTCTGGATCTTGGCGATGTTGGCGTTGTTGCCGAGCTGCTGCAGGCCGGTCTGCTGGCCGCCCGAGTTCTGCACGAGGGAGCAGGACGAGACCAGTTCGGCGCAGCGGAAGCTGTTGACCTGGGTGCGCAGGTCGTTGTCGATCACCGGGCGGATGATCTGGTCGAGGAAGGCGGACCAGCCCTCGTCGCTGTCCCACGGGTAGTAGGTCCCGCCGTCGACGCTGCGGAACTTGCGGGTGCCGAACTTGTCGTCGAACGACCTGAGCGTCTCGTGGTCGAGGTTGAGGTTGAAGTACAGCGTGCCCTCGATGCCCATGTTGACGCCGTCACTGCTCGGGACGGTGACCACGTCGACGCCGGACCGCTCGCCGCCCTCGGTGGACGTGATCGTGTAGTAGCGCTGCTGCGCGGGATAGCGGTGGATCTGCGACCACCACCCGATCCAGGTCACGCTGGAGCCGGGATCGATGATCTGGCGGACCCGGTTGTCGTCCAGGAGACCGCCGTTGCGGATGACCGCGACCTCGCCGCCGCCGGTGCGCTCGAATCCGCCGAACGCGCCGATCACGGTCGGCACCGCGAGGATGATGGCCAGGATGACCGTGACAATTGCCCATTTCCGGAAACTTCCGGATCTGCGGTCGTCGGCTCGGGGCGCGCTGCGGGGCATGGGGGGCTCCTTACGAACGACTGATCGCTCTGCGAAGAACGTAGCAGAGCCCCGACATGTCCGGCGCGTACCATACGCGAACGACCGGCGGGCGGTGAGTGACCTCGTTCGCGCGCGGGCCGGTCACATCTCGACGGGGTGCAGCCGGCCCGTGTGCACGTCGTAGATCGCGCCGCCGACGACGAGATCCTGCGGCAGGAACGGACTCGTCCTGATGCGGACCAGGTCGTGCCTGAGCGCGGCGTCCTGGTCGGGAACCGTCTTGAACTCCAGGCTGCGGGTGTCCACGCCGTACTGGTCCGAGATGAGCTGGTGGACGTCGTCGTCGGTGGACTTGGACATCCGGCAGTCGGTGTGCGGCATGACGAGGACGCGGTTCACGCCGAGCAGGTAGACGGCGAGGACGAGCGTGCGAAGGACGTCGTCGGTCACCCGCGCTCCCGCGTTCCTGATGATCTTCGCGTCGCCCGCCTTCAGGCCGAGGAGCCCCAGCGGGTCGATCCGCGAGTCCATGCAGGTCACCATGGCGAGGCCGCGGGCGGCCTGACCGGTCAGATCGGAGTACGGGAAGGTGCGGGCGTATTCTTCGTTGGCCGCGAGTAGATCGTCGAACTTACCTGTCATGAGAAAGATGTTCCCGCACGCGCGTTTCGTGATTCTTTCCGGGGTCTCTCCATGGCGCCGATCGCCCCGTCCGCTGCCCTCGTTGAGGAGGAGACGGTCGCCGACCCGGCTACGCGGTGGGGCTTCCGGCGCCGTCGTTCGCGATCGGGAGCGTGCGGACCCGGCCGTGGTGTCGCTGCCGCCGCTGACCCTCGTCATGAGCATCAGGGTCGGCGACGGCTCCGGCCTGTCCCGGAGCCGCGCCGCCGCCTGATGTCACGTCGTCGGCGGATGACCGGGCGCTATTCCGGCCCGCCGGCAGGGGAGCCGTCCTCGGCGTCCTCGCCCGCAGGCCGCCCGTCACGTGTCTCCGGGGTCAGGTCCGTACCGCCCAGCGCGCCGCCGATCGCGGCGACCGTGTGGGTGAGCCGGACGCCGGACCCGTCGCGGCGGCCCAGCTCCTCGGGCAGCGGGACCGGCTTGCCGGTCGAGGAGACGGCCTTCGCCGGGGCGGGACCGGCCCAGGCGAGCAGGAGCACGTCCTCGCCCTTGAGGAACCGCTGGGCCCGGACACCGCCGGTCGCCCGCCCCTTGGGCGGGAACTCGGCGTAGTCGGAGACCTTGCCGCCTCCCACCTGGGTGCCGGGCAGGGCGGTCGAGGAACCGGCGATCGTGACGACGTGGGCCTCCTGGGCGGGATCGACCACGCCGAACCAGATCACCCGGGTGCCGTCGTCGACGCGGATGCCGGCCATTCCGCCCGCCGGACGACCCTGCGGGCGTACGGACGAGGCGGGGAAGCGCAGCATCTGCGCGTCGGAGGTGATGAAGACCAGATCGTGGTCGGCGGAGGTGAGCTCGGCCGCGCCGACGACGGTGTCCCCGTCACGGAGACCGATGACCTCGAACTCGTCGCGGTTGGCCGGGTATTCGGGGACGACCCGCTTGACCACGCCCTGGGCGGTGCCGAGGGCGAGTCCGGGGCCGTCGGGATCGAGCGAGCCCAGGCCCACCACGGTCTCGCCGGGATTCAGCTTGACGAACTCCGAGACCGGATGCCCACCGGCCAGCGACGGCGGATTGGCCGAGGGCGGCAGCGTCGGCAGGTCGACCACGGGGACGCGGATCAGTCGTCCCAGCGAGGTGACCAGGCCCACCTCGGTCCTGACCGTGCCGCGTACCACCGACACCAGCACGTCGTGCGCGGCGCGCTCGCCCTCCATGGCGAGCGGCGAGGCGTCGGTCGTGCGGGCCAGGAGCCCGGTCGACGACAGCAGGACCAGGCACGGGTCGTCGGCCACCTCGAGCGGCACGGCGGCGGTGAGTGCCGCGCCGGAGGACTCCAGCAGGATCGTGCGGCGGGGCGTGCCGTACGTCTTGGCGACCTCGGCGAGCTCCTTGGAGACGACCTGGCGGAGCCGCTCCTCCGAGGAGAGGATCTCGGTGAGCGCGGCGATCTCCGCGGACAGGGTCTCCTTCTCGCGGTCGAGCTCCAGCTTGTCGTAGCGGGTGATGCGGCGCAGCGGGGTGTCCAGGATGTAGTTCGCCTGGATCTCGCTCAGCTCGAACGCCTCGACCAGGCCCGCGCGAGCCTGGGCGGAGTCGTCGGAGGCACGGATGATGCGGATGACCTCGTCGATGTTCAGCAGCGCGACGATGAGGCCGTCCACCAGGTGGAGGCGCTCCTCGCGCTTGCGCCGGCGGTAGGCCGAGCGGCGGCGGACCACGTCGAGGCGGTGGTCGACGTAGACCTGCAGCAGCTCGCGCAGGCCGAGCGTGCGCGGCTGGCCGTCGACCAGCGCGACGTTGTTGATGCCGAAGGTCTCCTCCATCGGCGTGAGCCGGTAGAGCTCGTCGAGCACGGCCTCGGGGTGGAAGCCGTTCTTGATCTCGATGACCAGGCGCAGGCCCTTGTGCCGGTCGGTCAGGTCCTTCAGGTCGGAGATGCCGTTGAGCTTCTTGGCGGTCACCAGTTCCTTGATCTTGGTGACCACGCGCTCGGGACCGACGTTGTAGGGCAGCTCGGTGACCACGATGCCCTTGCGGCGCGGCGTGACCTGCTCGATCGTGGCCTTGGCCCGCATCTTGAAGGTGCCCCGGCCCTTCTCGTACGCGTCACGGACGCCGGAGAGACCGATGATCATGCCGCCGGTCGGCAGGTCGGGCCCGGGGACGAAGCGCATGAGCTCGTCGAGCGTGGCGGTCGGCCGCTTGATCAGATGCCGGGCCGCCGCGATGACCTCGACCAGGTTGTGCGGCGCCATGTTGGTCGCCATGCCGACGGCGATGCCCGTCGCCCCGTTGACCAGGAGGTTGGGGAAGGCCGCGGGCAGGACGGACGGCTCGGTCTCCTGCCCGTCGTAGTTGGGCTTGAAGTCGACCGTGTCCTCGTCGATCGACTGCACCATGAGCATCGCCGAGGCGGCGAGCCTGGCCTCGGTGTACCGCATCGCGGCGGGCAGGTCGTCCGGCGAGCCGAAGTTGCCGTGCCCGTCGACCAGCGGCAGGCGCATCGAGAACGGCTGGGCCATGCGCACCAGCGCGTCGTAGATGGCGCTGTCACCGTGGGGGTGCAGCTTGCCCATGACGTCGCCGACGACGCGTGACGACTTCACATGGCCGCGATCGGGACGCAGTCCCATCTCGCTCATGGAGTAGAGGATGCGGCGCTGCACCGGCTTCAGCCCGTCACGGGCGTCCGGGAGCGCGCGCTGGTAGATCACCGAGTACGCGTACTCCAGGTAGCTGGCGCGCATCTCCTCGGAAACGTCGATATCGACGATCCGCTCTTCGAAGTCCTCGTCCGGCGGGGGTGTGGTCGTGCGTCGGGCCATATCGAACATTGTGCCGATGACAGGGAGTGGTCGCGACTTGGCCGCGATTCCCGCCCCATTAGTCCGATTTAATCCCGCTTGTCATGCTTCCCTTGTGTCCGGTCCTGCCTGAGCGGCAGCCGTGACAGGCGGTGCCCCTGGGAAGCGGTGATCGCGGGGAGCGGTGACTGTGGCGGGGCGGTGACCGGGGCGGGTGTCAGCGGGGGTCGGGCAGCGGGCGCATGGCTCCCGGCCACGGTCCCGGCGTGCTGCCGTCGTCCGCGTCGCCCGGGACGTTCAGCCGGGTGTCGTAGAGCCTGAAGCCGCGCGCACGGTAGTTCGCCAGGGCGGCCGGGCCGTCGAGGGAGCAGGTGTGCAGCCAGACGCGCCGGGTGGGCTCCAGGTCCGGCCAGCGGTCGGCCATGTCCCACGCGTGTGCCGTACCGGCCGAGAGCAGGTGCCCGCCCACCCCCAGGCCGATGGCGTACGGCAGGAGCCCGAAACTGGAGATCTCCACGACGCCGCCGTCCTGGGCGACCAGCTCCACGTAACCGGCGGGGGTGCCGTCGCGCCACGCGACCCAGGTCTCCGTGCCCGGCCGGTCCAGCCACTCCATCCACTGGCGCCAGGTCCACGGCAGGCGTTCCGTCCACTGCCAGTCGCCGCCGACGGCCGTGTAGAGGAACCGGCTGAACTCGGGGGAGGGGATCTCCGCGCGGACGATGTCCACGGGGACTTTCGGCTCACGCGCGGGGAGCAGGTCGCCGGGACCGGTCTGCTCCAGGTACCAGGTGGTCACGTCCATAGCGGATTCATCCAACCATGTCCGGCGCTGTGGCCGGGACGGGGCACGAACAGTCGGGGGGAACTGATAGCAAGGACCCTGTGACAGCAGAAGTGGCAGGGGAAGAGCAGGCGCTGCGCGACGAGGCGGAGGCGCGTCTGCGGGCGCTCGCCGGAGAGGGCGCGCGGTTGCGCGACGACCAGTGGTCGGCGATCAAGGCCCTGGTGATGGACCGGCGGCGTGCCCTCGTCGTGCAGCGCACCGGCTGGGGCAAGTCGGCCGTCTACTTCGTCGCGACCGCGCTGCTGCGTGAGCTCGGCGAGGGACCGACCGTGATCGTCTCGCCGCTCCTCGCCCTGATGCGCAACCAGATCGCGGCGGCGGAGCGCGCGGGCATCCACGCCGCGACGATCAACTCGGCCAACCCCGAGGAGTGGGAGAAGATCTACGCCCAGGTCGCGGAGGGCATGATCGACGTGCTGCTGGTCAGCCCCGAGCGGCTGAACAACCCCGACTTCCGCGACCAGGTGCTGCCCGAACTGGCCGAGAGCGCCGGGCTCGTGGTGATCGACGAGGCCCACTGCATCTCCGACTGGGGACACGACTTCCGGCCCGACTACCGCCGGCTGCGCACGATGCTGACCGAGCTCCCGCCCGGCATCCCCGTCCTCGCCACCACCGCGACCGCCAACGCGCGGGTGACCAGGGACGTCGCCGAGCAGCTCGCGGCGAGCCCCGAGTGGGACGATCCCGCCGCCCCGCTGGTCCTGCGCGGTGCCCTGGAGCGTGAGAGCCTGCACCTGTCCGTCGTACGGCTCCGCAACGCCGAGCAACGACTGGCCTGGCTGGCCAGGACGCTGCACGAGCTGCCGGGGTCGGGCATCGTCTACACGCTGACCGTCGCCGCCGCCCAGGAGATCGCGGCGTACCTGCGCGAGCAGGGGCACCGGGTCGCCGCCTATTCCGGGCAGACCGACCCCGCGGAGCGGCTCGCCGCGGAGGACGACCTCCTGGGGAACCGGATCAAGGCACTGGTCGCCACCTCCGCCCTGGGTATGGGCTTCGACAAGCCGGACCTCGGATTCGTCGTCCACGTCGGCGCTCCGGCGTCCCCCGTGGCGTACTACCAGCAGGTCGGTCGCGCGGGCCGCGGGGTGGAGAAGGCCGAGGTGATCCTGCTGCCGGGTACCGAGGACAGGGAGATCTGGTCCTACTTCGCCTCGCTGGCGTTCCCGCCCGAGCAGGTGGTCCGGGCGACGCTCGCGGCGCTGTCCGAGGAGGGCATGCTGTCCACGGCCGCCCTGGAGACCCGGGTGGATCTCAGCCGGAGTCGGCTGGAGATGATGCTCAAGGTCCTCGACGTCGACGGCGCGGTCCGCAGGGTGAAGGGCGGCTGGGAGGCCACCGGAGAGCCCTGGGAGTACGACACCGACCGCTACCAGCGGGTCGCCGCCGAGCGCAAGGCCGAGCAGGAGGCCATGCTCGGCTACATCTCCACCACGGAGTGCCGGGAGGGCTACCTCCGCCGCCACCTCGACGACGACGAGGCGCGCCCGTGCGGCCGGTGCGACAACTGCACCGGAGCCCACCGCTCACCGGACGTGGCGGCCGAGGACGTCCAGGCCGCGCACGAGCGCCTGGTCCGGCCGGGAGTGGACCTGGAGCCCCGGCGGCAGTGGCCGACCGGCCTCGCCGACCTGAAGGGCAGGATCAAGCCTGAGCTGTCGGCCGGGACGGGCCGGACGCTCGGCAGGCTCACCGACATCGGCTGGGGCACCCGGCTGCGCGAACTGCTCGCCCAGCAGGACGGGCCCGTTCCCGACGACGTGTTCGCCGCCGTGGTGGGAGTGCTCAAGTCGTGGGAGTGGGAGGAGCGGCCGGTCGCGGTGGTCAGCGTCCCGTCCGGCTCGCGTCCCCTGCTCGTCCGCAGCCTCGCCGAGAGGCTCGCGCGGATCGGCCGCCTGGAATACCTGGGAGAGCTGGGATACCGCGGCGGATCACCGGGACGGCAGTACAACAGCGCCCAGCGGGTCAACGCCGTCCGGGGCACCCTGGCGATGCCGCGTGAGCTCGCGGAGCGGATCGCCGCGGCGGGCGGCCCGGTCCTGCTGGTCGACGACCGGGTGGACACCGGCTGGACGATGACCCTCGCCGCGGCGCAGATCCGGCACGCGGGAGCGCCCGCTGTGCTGCCCCTGGCCCTCGCGGTGACGTCCTGACCGTCGTCGTACGCCCCGGACCGTACGGACGGGGCCGTACGGACGGGGGCGGGCGGACCGAGAGTCAGAGGCGGGGGCGGGCG
>NZ_JADDIL010000082.1:0-42813 GCF_020826795.1 Microtetraspora sp. AC03309
ACCGGCGGCGTCTGGACCCTTGAGTCGACCACCGCCTAACCGCAGGGCACCCACCCATGCACGACAGGCTTAGACCAAGATCTTCAGCGGTCTTCTAGCCGGTGGAGACCTCCTCGCCCGCCCAGTCGAGGAGCTTGCGCGCGGTGGCGAGGCGGCTGGCCTCGCTCGTCTCGCCCAGGATCACGCCGACGAACGTGTGGTCGTTGCGCACCGCGGCGAAGGTGAGGCAGAAACCGGCGGCCTGGGTGTATCCCGTCTTGAGCCCGATCGCGCCGTACCCGAGGAGGGTGTTGGTGTTGCGCCAGACGTGCGCGCGGTGGAGCTTCGAGGCGGTCACGGCGTGCTTGCGCGCCTTCGCGATCACGGCGATCACCGGATCGTCCAGCGCGATCTTCGCGAGGGCCACCTGATCCCTGGCCGTGGAGTAGCCGCCCTTCGCCGGCAGGCCGTCGGGGTTGGCGTAGCGCGTGTTTCCCAGGCCGAGCCGCTTGGCGGCGGCGTTCATCTTGACGACGAAGCGGCCGGTGCCGGGGCCGTACCGCTCGGCGAGCGCGTGCGAGGCGTCCGCGCCGGAGGGCAGCATGAGCGCGTAGAGCAGGTCGCGAACGGTCAGCCGCTCACCGGCCCGCAGGTTCCCGCTGGTCGCTCCGTTGGCGGTGGCGTGCCGGACGTCGGCCGCCTTGATCGTGATGACGTCGTCGAGCGACGCCTCCTGCCGGACGACGTAGGCCGTCATGACCTTGGTGAGGCTGGCCACCGGGACGCGGCGTGTGTCGCGCTTGGCGAACGGGACCGTTCCCGCCGTCGCGTCGACCAGGTAGGCCGAGCGGGCGGTCACCGCCGGCGTGTCCCGCGCGGTCGCGGCGGTGGCCGTCCCCACCAGTCCGGACGCCATGAAGGCGGCCACGAGCGCGCTGATCAGCCCGATACGCATCCCGACATGATGGCACGATCAGGCGTCCGACTCCCGGCGATGCCGCCGACGACGCCACATGACGAGGGCGGCGAGTGCGGCGATCACCACGGCGGCGACGCCGATCGCGATCGTGGGGGAGTCGGCCGCGATCCTGAGCCAGCCCCAGAGGACGGCGTAGAGTCCGAATGCCGTGATCGGCGCCCAGGTCAGACACCCCATCGCGCTGGCGACGGCATACCACCGGTAGTCGATCCTGAGCACCCCGGCGACCCAGGGGAGGGAGTGCCGCAGGCCGGGCACCCAGAAGCAGCCGTAGACGGCGAGCGCGCCCCAGCGCCGCACGACGTTCTCGACCGCGAGGATGCGCTTCTGGCCGATCTTCCTGCCGACGCGCGACTCGTACAGCTTGGTGCCGAGGAAGCGGCCGATCCAGTAATAGGCCTGGAACACTCCGAACAGCGCCACGGCCCCGATCGCGACGACGAGCCAGAGGGGCAGGCCCAGGAACGAGGCGGACATAGGGTCAGACATTTCCACCTCACCCAGGACATCTCGCTTAGGACAGCCTTACCTTACAGGGCCGCTCGCGCCTCCGACACCCAGCGTTCCACGCCCACCCGCTCCGCGACAGCCAGCGCGTTCTCGTAGTGTTCGCGCGAGGGCAGGCCGAGCCGTACGGCGAGATCGCCCAGCGTCCTGGCCACCGGCCAGAGCGCCACGACGCCCGTTCCGGCTCCGGCGATCCTGTCCCGGAAGGGCACGAGCCGCTCGTACGCCTCCCGCATCCGGGCGGTGTCGGACAGGAGCATGCCCGCGAGGGCCCGCCAGATCAGGGCCAGCTCGTAGAGGAAGTCGGTCCTGACCGGCTCCCGGGACGTCGCTATCGCCCGCGCGTCCTTCAGGTGGCCGGCCGAGGCGAGGGCCAGGGCGTACGCGTCGAGGGTCCACTTGGCGCCGCGGAGATGCGCCTCGCCGAGCGGTTCGACCATCTCGTCCGCGCGTCCCTCGACGAGGTGCAGGCAGAACGTGGCGATCAGCGGGAGATCCTGGCGGCCCTCCAGCATCCCCGCCCGCGCGGTCAGCCTGGCCGCGTTCCGGTAGGCGCGCTCCGCGCCCGCGTAGTCACCCGTGATCATCAGTCGCTGTCCCGCGTACCAGGCGCCGACGGCGGCCGGAGCGGGGAGGTCGTACTGCCGTCCCAGCCGCTCGGCCTGCGCGAGATGGGAGTCCGCCTCGGCGAAGTCGCCGCGGGCCGCCGCGCACTCCAGCAGGACCAGGTGCGCCAGTGTGCGCACCGAGATCTGCCCCGACTCGGCGCCGACCCGCAGCAGTTCGCGGCCGATGGTCTCCCGCTCGTCCACCTGCGTCATGGTGTACGACTGGCGGAGCCTGCCGCTGAGCGCCGTCGCGAGCAGCGAGGGATCCCCGCTGGACCGCGCCAGCTCCTCGGCCTCCAGCGACGCCTGGTAGCCGCGCTGCGTCGCCGACCCCTCGAGTTCGAGCGCCAGCGTGGCCAGCAGGCTCGCCCGCAGGGACTGCTCGCCCGCCGGGAGCTCGACCAGGGCCTTCTCGGTGACGTCGACGATCTCCCAGGCGGTGCGGGTGAAGTCGCGCGCGATGCCCTTGTGCGGAACGGCCAGCGCCGCCGCGACCCGCGCGGTCAGCTCCAGGTCGCCGAGCGGCAGGGCGACGTCCATCGCCTCCCGCCGGTGCGCCCGCGCGGCGGTCATGTCGCCGCTCAGCGCCAGCGCCCTGATCATCCTGAGCTGGAGTTCCAGACGTTCCCGGGGGCCGCCGGAGCGTGCCCGGTCGAACGCCGTGATGGCCCGCTGCCACAGCGACGCCGCCTCGCGGTGCGCGAACCGGCGCTCGGCCTGCTCCGCCGCCAGGCCGGCGTAGCGCTCCGCCTTCGCCGCCGTCTCCACGGTGCCCGCCGCGTCGTAGTGGTGGGCGAGCGCGGCGACGTCGGCGGGCGCGCGCCGCTCGATCACCGAGGCGACCGCGGCGTGCAGCCGCGACCTGCGCAGCCGGGAGGCGTCGGAGTAGATGGTGTCCCGCACCAGGTCGTGGTCGAACCTGAGCAGCCCGGGACCCGGCTCGGTCACCAGGCCCGCCAGCAGGCCGGCCTCGACCGCGTCCACCACCGCGTCCTCGTCCCCGGACACGTCCACCAGCACGTCCACGTCCACGTCCCGGCCGATCACCGCGGCCTGCAGCAGGACCTGCTGCGCCCGCTCGGGCAGCCGGGCGATCCGCCGCCTGAGCACGTCGCGCACTCCGGAGGGCACCTGGGACAGATCCGCCTCCGCCTCGAACAGGCGCACCGTCTCCTTGACGAAGAACGGGTTGCCGCCGGTGCGCTCGACGATCGCGGTGACGACCTCCTCGTCCACGTCGCGCACACACGTCGCCCGGACCAGCTCGGCGACCGACGCGTCGTCCAGCCCGTCCAGCCCGACGCGTACGGGGGCCAGCCGGGCGAGGGCGGCCAGCACGTCCTGCTGCCGGTCGTTCAGCTCGCCCTCGCGGCAGGTGACCACGAGCAGGACCCTGCTGGCGGCGAGCAGGCTGGGCAGGGCGCGCAGCAGCGCGAGCGTCTGCTCGTCGGCCCAGTGCAGGTCCTCAAGGGTGATCAGCAGCGGAGCCTCGCGGGCGACCGCGGAGAGATAGCCGCCGACCGCGCGGTGCAGCCGGAACCCGCCGGACGCCTCGTCGTCGGCGGTGTCCGGCGCGGCGTCGTCAAGCAGCGGCGCCAGGAGCGCGGCGTACTCGCCCGCGCCCCTCCTCGCGATCAGCGCGCGGAGCACCTCGACCCAGGCCCACCCCGGCGGGGTCGCGCTGCTGTCGGGGCAGCCGCCGCCGGCGCTGACCCATCCGTCGAGCCGGCCGGCGAGCTGGCGGACCAGCGTGGTCTTGCCCGCGCCCGCGTCGCCGCCGATGAGCGCGACCGTGAACCTGCCCGCCTGCGCCCGGGGCGCGGCCGCGGCGAGCGTGGCCAGTTCGCCGTCGCGCCCCACGAACGGCTCGGGTTCGAGCGGGGGCAGGGTCCCCGCCTCGACCGGCCTCGGCGGCCACGACGAGGTCACCTCCTGCACCCGGCGCTGGGCCTGCGGCGCCAGGTCGAGGCCGGGATCCTGCGCGAGGATGTCGGCCTCCATCTTCCGCAGCGCGGGACCGGGGTCGATGCCCAGCTCGTCGGAGAGCACCGCCCGGGCCCGGCGGAGCGCGGCCAGCGCGTCCCCCTGCCTGCCGCAGCGGTACAGGGCCAGGGCGAGCAGCCGCCAGCCCTCCTCGCGGAGCGGGTTCTCCGCGGTCAGACCCTCCAGATCGGGGACCGTCTCGGCGTGCAGGCCCATCCGCAGCCCCGAGTCGGCGTACCGCTCGCGGGCCACCAGCCGCAGCTCGCTGAGCCGCGCGACCTCGGCCTCCGCCCACGGCTGCTCGGCGAAGTCGGAGTACGGCGTGCCCTGCCACAGGCCGAGCGCGGACTCCAGCCTGGCCCTGGCGGACTGCGGGTTCTCGTCCAGCCGCTCTCCCGCCGCCCGTACGGTCGCCTCGAAGCGGAGCGCGTCCACCTGCTCGGGCGCGGCGCGCAGGGCGTACCCGGACGCGACCGTCACGAGCAGCCGGGTCGGGCCGCCGCGCGGCCGGTTGGGCTCGATGACACGGCGCAGGCGGGAGATGTAGACCTGGAGGCCCGACTGCGCGCCACGCGCGTCGTCCCACAGGTCGAAGAGCAGTGTGTCGACCGGGACGACCTGGCCTCGGGCGACCAGCAGGCGGGCGAGGACCGCGCGTTGGCGCAGCCCGCCGAGATCGAGTTCCCGACCGTCGTCGTACGCTTCGACCGGTCCAAGAACCCGGAATGCCACTGTGGTCATGGTCGCCTGCGCCGGGGGGTCGCTCGCTGGCAACGGCCTCGTGTCGCGCCCCCTCACTCCCGCACGCGATGCCGCTTCTGGGCGCCACGTTATGCGGGGGAGAGAACACGCACAAGGCGTCGCCGAGCCCGGCTCCTCCGCGGACAAAGTATCGCGTTCGCGCGGAGGGCACGTTGCCACCGGCCTTTCCGGTCAGTCCACCTTGATCGGGTTCCGGTCGGCGGCGCGGCGGCGGAAGAGCGCCCACCCGCCGAGGGCGAGACCGCCCCAGGGGATCTCGATCGTGTACGTCCAGAAACCGAACAGGATGGCGGCGGCGGTCGCGCCCGCCTCCGGCGCGCCGAACGCCACCAGGGCGAGAGCCGTACCGGCCTCCATGAAACCGGCCCCGCTCGGCGTCGCCAGGGCGCTGGTCAGCACCCGCGACAGCGCGAAGACGGCGATCGACTCGGCCAGGCCCGGATAGGAACCGGTGCCGTGCAGGCAGAGCACCAGGATCAGCCACTGGAGGATCAGGAAGGCGACCATCCCGAGGGAGAGCGTCGCCCAGCGGCTGTGCACCACGTCGGTCGTGTCCTTGCGCAGCCGGATGAGCGCGTCCGAGGCCCAGTGCTCCGCGGGGCGGATCCGCCGCGGCGCGAGCCGGACGAGGCCGTCCAGGGCGCGGCCGAGCAACTGGGCCGCGCGCTCCCAGTACAGCGCCGACGCGACCACGGCGACCAGCACGAGGATCGAGATCGCCCCCGCCCAGCCGGCGTTGGCGACCGCCGGGCTCAGCGCCCGCCCGGACAGCAGCAGCGCGAGGATGCCGGCCGCGGGCAGGATGAACCGGAACAGCGTGTTCCAGATGCCGCTGACCAGGGTCATCACCACGATCGAGCGGGTGGTGAACCCCCAGCCGCGTGTCATGCCGAAGGTCAGCGCCACGCCCGCCGCGCCGCCGAACGGCAGCAGGTTGCTGACGGCGCTGCCCGCCGCGTTCAACGTGAGCGCCTGGGCGTGCGTCAGGCCGGGCAGCGAGCCGGTGAGCACGAACGTGTACGCCAGCAGGCTGGCCAGCCAGACGGCCGTCATCAGGGCGATCATCTGCCAGCTCAGCGTGCCGAACAGGCGGCCGATCTCGGACCAGGACACCTTCGCCCCGGTCATCGTGCCGACGATCTGCGGCAGGAAGACGATCAGAGTCGCCGCGAGTCCGAGCGAGGCGATCGACATCGCGACCCGCAACCACTTGCTCATCCTTCAACTCCCCAACACGTCGGCGAACCGCGTACCAGTCTGGTGGCAACGCCGAGTGGTGGGACTCCTTCTTTGGGAGGAGTGTCCCCCTAAGGGGTGGATCACTGGATGGATCAGTGGAAGGGGTGCCGCAGCCGGGTCCCCTGCGGGACGTCCCGCCGGACGTACCACTCCGTGCCGAAGATCAGCCGGTACGCCCAGAACGGGATCTTCAGCAGGACGCCGAGGGTGCGGTCGCCGTCCCCGCCGGTCGTCTGGCTGGCGTGGGCGGCCATCGAGGCCCGTTTCGCCCGGGCGTACCTGCGGACGTTCACCCGGTGGGTGATCACGTGGCTCGGCGAGTAGGCGCTCTCGAAACTTCTCACATCGATCTTGGGATAGAGGCGGGCCGCCAGCCGTACACCCTTGAGGAGCGGGTCGCGGTTGACCGTGGCCTCGAGCACGATGGGCGTCCCGGCGATCTCGGCCGCACGGGTGCCGACGCGGTACACCTGGACGTGGTCGGGGTGGCCGTACCCCCCGGCCGGGTCGTAGATGGTCAGCAGATCGGCGGTCTCCTCCTTGAGCACCGCCGCGAGCCGCTGCGCCGCCTCCTCCGTGTCCGCGTCGATGAACGCGTCGTCCGGGCGGTCCTCCGCCACGCCGCCGTCGATGGCCAGCCCGGAGTCGCCGTATCCGAGCAGGACGACCCGGGCGCAGCCGAGCGCCGCCGCCGACGTGTGCAACTCGTCCATGCGGGCCCTGGCGAGCTCCTCGCCGTGGGGCAGATCGGCGAGGCCCCGCTCCCCGGCGGTCGCGACCACCAGCACCACCCGATGGCCCTCCGCGGCCAGCATCGCCATCGTCCCGGCAGTCAGCAGCGCCTCGTCGTCAGGATGAGCGTGAAAGAAGACTGCGGTTCTCGACACAGCGCAATGATTCCACGCCGCGGGACCGACGGTTTGATGGTGGCCCCGGCCTCTGCCAGTCTGGTTTGGTGAGGATCCTTCACATCAGTGACTGTTACCTCCCGCGACTCGGGGGCATCGAGGTGCAGGTCGCCGACCTCGTCGGGATGCAGCGAGAGGCGGGTCACACCGTCGAGGTGGCCACCGCGACCCCCGGGGAGCCTCTTGCGGGAGTGCGCCGCCTCACGGCCGGGCTCCCGTTCGACCTCCCCGTGCACCCCCGCGGCACCCTGCACCTGATCCGGTTGATGACCGGCTGGCGGCCCGACGTCGTGCACGTCCACGCGGGCGCCGTCTCGCCGTTCGCCTGGCAGGGCGTGCGCGCCGCCGTACGGGCCGGGGTGCCGGTCGTGGTGACCGTGCACAGCATGTGGGATCCCGTCACCTCCGGCGTCTACCTCGGCCTGCAGGCCGCCTTCGAATGGCGGCGCTGGGGCATCGCCGTCACGGCGGTGAGCGAGGCGGCGGCCCAGCCCATCCGCGCCGTGGCCGGCGCCGGCGTTCCGGTGCACGTCGTCTCCAACGGCCTGGACGTCTCCGCCTGGCGACCCGCGGCCGGCGGTGCCGTACGCGGTGCCGTACGCGGGGGCGGGGAGGCGGGCGCGGACGGCGTGCACGTGGTGGCGGTGGGGCGGCTCGCGCCGCGCAAGCAGCCGGTGCGCCTGCTCAAACTGCTCAAGGCGGCCCGCGCGAAGGTGCCCGCCACGATCGCGATGCGCGCGACGATCGTGGGCGAGGGGCCGGCCCGCGCCTCGATGGAGCGTTACCTGCGGTCCCAGGGGATGGGCTGGGTGTCGCTGCCGGGCCGCTTCAGCCGGGACCAGATCAAGGAACTGCTCGGCTCGGCCGACGTGTTCGTCGCCCCCGCGCCGCGCGAGTCCTTCGGGCTGGCGGCGCTGGAGGCCAGGGCGGCCGGGGTGCCCGTGGTCGCGCGTTCCCAGAGCGGGGTCGCCGACTTCATCCAGCCGGGCAAAGAGGGCCTGCTCGGCCGCACCTTCGACGAGCTCGCCGCGTCGGTCGCGCGTCTGGTGCGCGACGAGCGGCTGCGGACCTCGATCGCCGCGCACAACCGCGAGGTGGAGCCGGTCGCCTGTTCCTGGCCGACCGTGCTCGACGGTTTCGAGCGCTGTTACGACCTGGTCCGCGGCACGCATCCGTGAGTCGGCACACCGGATCGGACCATGACGAAATCAAGCAGCGAACACAGTGGGGTCAGAAGGGAAGGACGCGCCCGGAAGGGGTGCGCAGGTCGATGGGCTGGGGTCGCCTCGGCGGCCGAGGCCGCGAGGTGATCTGGACTCTCTTCATTCCGGCCCTCCTTTTGGTTTCATGATTCCCAACTACGCGTCAGGATCACCCGCTCCTGGTCACTAGTAGGTATCGCATTCCGTACGGAAGCGTCAGGGGCTGACCGGCTCCCGGGAGGGCGGGAGACGGCCTCGGAGACGACCGCGGGGCGAGAAAGGGTGCGTCCCGCGTCGAGATTCGTCCAGGCGACGCCCCCGGTTGGCGTGGCGGATGGACCCGCCGCCGCGCGGTCGTCGATTCTTGCGCGAGCGGATCTCTTCCTGCGAACTCCGAGACTCCGAAAGGATCGCCATGGGGATCACTCGTGCTGTGTCCGCCCCTGTCGGCCGAGCCGGCTTCGTCGCTCTCGGCGTGACCATGCTCCTCGCCGGTTGCGGCTCCGGGGGAGAGCGGGGGCGGCAGACCGGCGCCGCGGCGAGTCCCGTGTCGGCGACCGCGACGAATACCGTGCCGAGTCCCGTACCGAGTCCCGTGTCGAGTGTCCAGCCGTCGACACCCGGCTCCTACCGCGCCACCGGGAGTCCGCGGGGGGCGTCCCACGCGACCGGCCCCGCTGCGTGCCGGGACGCGGACTGCGAAGTACAGGTCCGGCCGGGTGACCGGCTGAAGATCGACAGCCGGTTCGGCCTCGACGCGATCACCGTCGAATCCGTGAGCGCCGGAGAGGTGCGGCTGGGATTCACCGGCTCGTCGGGCGGGATGAGCGTCGACGGCGACAACGCCAGCGTCACGGGGAGTTGCACCAACGGGCGCTGTCACGATCAGGGACAGATGTCGTTGACCACGAGCAGGCCGGGTCGCATCAACGACATCCGGCTACGCCTGGTGAAAGCGGACTCCTCGCGCGCGGTCCTGGTGCTCACGCCGGAATAGGGGCCGGGGGCGGGAGGGGCTCAGCCCCCCATGTTCCCGCCGTTCCCACCCTGCTTCACGTTGAGGATGTCGATGGAGACGCTTATCCTCCCCGCGTTGTCGCTCAGGCAGAAGTCGCCGTCGTTGATCCGCAGCGACAACCATCCGGAGTAGGACGCCGCGTATCTGGCGGACGTGTCGACCGCGAAGGGCGTGCCACCCCGGTGGGCGATGAGCGTGCCGTACGGCGCGGTCGTCACGATCTTGCAGCCGTGAACGATGGCGGCGTCGACCCGGTTCGGATAGCCGGTCGGGCCGACTCTGCCGTACCTGGCCCGGTCGACGGTCCACGATCCGCTCAGGTAGGTGACGCGGTACGTCTGGCCCTTGCGGATGTAGACGCCGGTGTTCTGCCAGCCCCAGGCGGCGTTGACCCGGATGACACGGGCGGACGCCGCCTCGGCGGTTCGCGGGGGTACCAGGATCAGGGTGGACAGGCCGGCCAGCGCGGCGGCGGCCGTACGCATGACGGCTCGGGACATGGCTCTCTCCTCGCGGGGGGACGGGACCGACGGAGCGCTGTCGTGCGGCAGCGGAAGAGCACGTGTGCCCCGAACATATGACACGGTTCTGTGCGTATCCAGTGCCTATCCGGTTGGGTGTACCGGTAGACCCCCGCGGGGCTGGAGGATTGGCTACGGGATAAGTACTGATTCGCGGCGATTTTGGAGTGCGCGGTCGATCTGTCGCTCCATGATCATTGATCTTTCGTGATCGTCTTCGGTCGCGGCGAGATTCCGCGCGACGCGGAGTACGGCTCTCGCGACGTCGTGGAGGCGCGTTTCCCTCGGCCGGTCGTCGGCGAGCGGGTCGAGTCCGAGGACATTCAGCATCGCGCGCACCGACCGGCATTTCCCCACGGCGCTTTCCTGGTCGCCGGAATTGAGCGCCGCATGTCCCTCGGCGACCGTCGCGTGCGCGACCGACAGCGCCCGCGGCACGTTGAGATCGCCGTCCATGGCGTCGCTGAACTGGGCGGGAAGGCCGGAGCCCGCGGCCGCGCCGACGCGGAGCACGAACCGCTCCATCCGCCGGTAGGCGGTGGCCGCCTCCTCGACCGCCGCCACGGAGAATTCCATCGGCGACCGGTAGTGGGCGGCCGCGAGGTAATAGCGGAGTTCCATCGGGCGTACGCGGTCGAGCAGGGTGTGCACGGCGAGTGGATTGAGCGCGTGCTTTCTTATCTTCTCGCCCCGGTGGGTGACCGGCCCGTTGTGCACCCAGAACCGTGCGAAAGAATCCCCGGCCGCCCGGGACTGGGCGAGTTCGTTCTCATGGTGCGGAAATATCAGGTTCGCGCCGCCGCCGTGGATGTCGAATTCGTGACCGAGATATTTCCGGGCCATCGCCGAACATTCCAGATGCCATCCGGGGCGGCCGTCGCCCCATGGGGCGTGCCAGATCGGCTCGCCCGGCTTCGCCCGCTTCCACAATGCGAAATCGCGCGGATCGCGCTTTCCGTGCTCGTTCTCCTCGGTTATCCGGATTTTCTCCGGCCGTTGCCGGGAAAGCGATCCGTAGTCCGCGAACGAGTCGACCTCGAAATAGACGTTCCCCTCGGACTCGTAGGCGTGACCCGCCGCGAGAAGCTGCTCCACGAGCTCGATCATCTCGGGGATGTGGCCGGTGGCCCGGGGCTCCACGCTGGGCGGAAGGCACCCGAGCGTGGTGTAGGCCCGGTCGAAGGACCGGTAGACGGGATCGGTTATCCGCCACCACTGGATCCCCTCGGAAAGGGACCTGCCGATTATCTTGTCCTCGATGTCGGTGACGTTCCGGCAGAAAAGCACCCGGTACCCGCTGTGGCGCAGCCAGCGGTGCAGGATGTCGAAATTCACCTGAGATCTGATCTGACCGATATGCGGCGGCACGACCACGGTGGGGCCACAAAGATAAATCGATGCCATTCCCGGAATTCTCGGGATGAAATCGCGGACCGTGCGGCGGTGCGTATCGTAAAGGCGAAGACCCACCTAGCCCAGGGTAAGCGACTAATCCGCTCGCTGTCGACAGCATGCCATAGTCTCCGGTCCGCACATCCTGAAATGCGGATTGTGAGGCCGGGCGAAGGGGGAATAGCGGCTGCCGCGACCGTGCTATCGGCGGATCACGTGCAGTACGCTGGCGATGCGCTCGGCGGCGGTGACGACGTCGGAGGCGTGCCCGATCCGACCGGCCCATGACAGCCAGTACCACCACTCGCCGTCGTTGGTGTCCGACGCCAGCACGTCCTCGGCCATGGTCGGCTCCATGGGGTTGACCACGCGCAGGCGTGGATAGAGCCCGGCCGGCGCGGTCAGGCGGACCTGGAAGGAGTGGGCTTCGAGCTGGGCGGCCAGCCGCTCAAGGTGGTCCATCGCCTCGTTGCGATCTGCCTTCATGGGGGTCTCTCCGGGGACGTCGGGACCTTTCTCCGAAAAGCGTGAACTCCCGCGGACCTACCGGCAATCCACCCCAATCCGCGAAACCGTGCAATAACCAGGGAACTCACCGGCATTCCGTGGAACACCCTCGGATCCCGGGCCACGAACCCATAACGGTACGGGGGGTTGCGTGCGTGCCGGTTAACCTGTGGGAAATATCCGTAACCAGGCGACACACTCCAGCAGCGAAGGGCAGGACCATGGCCCGAGGAGAGCATTCCCCCGCGTGCGCTCGTCGCTGGCGCGAGCAGGCCGAGGTTCGGCAGTGGACACCGTGGCAGACGGTGCAGGCCATCCACGGATGTTGCGGCGTGAGCATGCTGAAGGCGCATCGGCTCGCGCGGGGGTGGTCGGCCCGGCAGGCGATCGAGGAGCTCGAATACCTCTGCGAGCAGCACGCGCTGGGTCTGCCGAGGGCCAGCATCGACCTGCTGAACGCCTGGGAGAACAACCGGGCCAGGCCGCGCCCCCAGACCATCGACCTGCTGGCCCGGCTCTACAAGGCCAACGCCGTACGGCTCGGCATGGCGGCGGACTACTGCGAGGACACGGGCGGGCAGAAGGTCGTCGTGGTCGCGGCGGGTCAGCCCGACGAGCCGGTACGCGTCGACGACGCGGGGGACGACACCGAGCGGCGGGCGCACTTCCACCACGCCGCGCTCATGGGAACGCCGAACGGCCGGTTCTTCGCGGAGGTCGAGGGGACGAGGCACGACCTCGACCGGGCGCTCGCCACCGGCACCGTCACCGAAGACCAGCTCGACCGGCTGGACGAGCAGGTGCTGCGCTACCGCAGGGAGTACATGACGACTCCGCCGATGCCCATGCTCTGCCGGGTGATGCTGGAGATCGCCGACGTGCGCAAGCTGACCGTGATGCGGCAGCCGTCCTCCGCGCAGCGCCGCCTGCTCACCGCGACCACGATGCTCGCCCTCCTGTCCGCGGACGCGCTGATGAAGCTCGGCGACACGCGGCAGGCCCACGCCTGGTACGGCACGGCCAGGGCGGCGTCCGACGACGTCGGGGACCTGCGGCTGCGGGCTCTGGTCCGGGCGCAGCAGACGATGCTGCTCTACTACTACGGCGACCTCAACGAGACCGTACGGCTGGCGCGCGAGGCGCGGATGCTGGCCGGGTCGGCGCCGAGTTCGCCGGCGGCCCTCGCGGCGGCGGCCGAGGCCCGCGCCCTCGCCCGGATGGGGAACGGCAAGGCGGCCAGGGTGGCCCTCGCCGAGGCCGAGCAGATCTTCGCCAGGATGCGGGGCCTGAGCCAGGACGACCTGGCGTTCGTCTTCACCGAGAAGCGCATGCTGTTCTACCGGACCGGGACGCTGATCGAGTTGGGCGACGCGCAGCCGATGCAGGCGATCGACGCCTTCCCGCCCGGTTTCCAGACGATCGACCCCGCGCTGATCCTGCTGGACCAGGCGTCCCACCTGGCCAGGCACGGCGATCAGGAGGAGGCGTGCCGGATCGCCGCCGAGGCGCTGACCCAGGTCCCCGCCGAGCACCGCACCTCGATCGTGGTGACCCGGGCCAAGGCGCTGCTGACCGACGTGGATCCACGGACGCCCGCCGTACGGCATCTGAACCGGGTGCTCGCCGAGTCGTCGGCGCGGCTCGCCCTATGAACCTTTCCGCGAACCTGTCACCCGGCATGTCGTCGAACCTGTCGTCGAACACGTCGTCGAGCGAGTCGTCGCTGTCCGACGAGGCGTACACCGTGTTGCGGGACGTGTGCCGCCAGATCGGGGTGGACGCCGGGGGAGCGCAGCTCATGCGGCTGCGCAGCAACGCCGTGTTCAAGCTGCGCGGCGACATGGTCGTGCGAATCGCCACGGCCCCGGACGCGCTGACCCGGCTGCCCGTGGTCCTGGCCGTCGCCCGCTGGCTCGCCGACCGCGGCTTCCCGACCGTCCGGCCGGTGGACGAGATCCCGGGCCAGCCGATCGTCCACGCGGGGCGTGCGGTCACCTTCTGGCGGTACGTCCGGTCGCGGGGCCGCCCGACCACGCGCGAGCTCGGCCGGGTGCTGCGCAACCTGCACAGGGAGCCGGTGCCGCCGATGGCGCTGCGCCGTCTCACCGACCCGCTGGCCGAGGTGCGGCACGCGGTCGAGCACCGCGCCGAGGTGCTGACGCCGGGTCAGCGGGCCTGGCTGAGCGACCGGATCGAGCACCTCACCTGGGGCTGGCAGGCACTGGAGACCGGGCCGCCCGTGCTGTTGCACGGCGACGCGTGGATCGACAACCTGCTGCGCTGCCAGGACGGCCACGTCGTGCTGTGCGACTGGGACGGCGTCGCCGTGGGGCCCCGCGAATGGGACCTCGTGCACACCTATCACGGGCAGCGCCGGTTCGGCCTGACCGCGGCCGAGGTGGACGCGTTCGCCCACGCGTACGGCTCGGATCTGCGGCACTGGCCCGGATACAGCACCCTGATGGAGGTCAGGGACATGTACGCCGTCGGCATCCACATCCGCAACGCCTCCGGTGATCCCTTCTCCAGGCAGGAGCTGCCCAGACGGCTCGACTCGCTGACGCGGGGGGACGGTCACGCCCGGTGGTACATGGCCGCCACGAGCTAGACGCGGCCCGAACCCGGAGGACCGACCCGGACATCCCTAGGGGGAGAGTCGGGGACGCGTCCGGCCGATCTCCGATGGGAGGAAGACGATCTCCTGGCCACAGTGATGAGTCATGGGCATCGTGTTGGGATATGCGGCGATTATCACTGGTGCGGCGGGGATGGTGCTTCTGCACCTCCTCTCCGGACTCAACCCCCTCCAGGACATGATCAGTGACTACGTGTTCACGCCGCACGGCTGGCTGCTGCCCGCATCGCTGTCGCTGCTCGCGCTGGGGGCCGCCGCCCACGCCGTACGGCTCGCGCGCCTGGACCACAGGGCGGCGCTGCTGGTCGGCGGATGGGCCGGTTGCATGCTGCTGGTCGCGGGCTTCCCCACCGACCGGCCGGGTGCGTCCCTCTCGATGTCCGGCGAGATCCATCGCTGCGCCGCGTTCGTGGCGTTCGTCTGCATGCCGCTGGCGGGCCTGCTCGTGGCCAGGCGGACCGGATCGCGCCTCGTCCACGCCCTCAGCCTGATCGGGATCGGGTCGCTCGTCCTCGTGACCGTGCCGTACGCGGTGCGGGCGGTGGGGCTCGACCCGGGAGCGGTGCCCGCGGGTCTCACCCAGCGTCTGACGGTCGTGTCCGAGGTGGCCGCGCTGTTCGCGATGGCGCTGCTCGCGGGGGCGTCAGCCGCCGCAGGCCGCGAAGGTGTACGCGTCCTTCGGCAGCGAGTAGGTGTCCCTGACCTTGCCGGCCCCGGTCTCGGTGTCGAACTCCCCGATCCACATGCTCTTCCCCCGGTCGATGTGCACGGTGACCTCGTTCTCGCCGGTCCAGTCGACCATGTAGGGCGCGGTCTTGCCGGGCAGCTTGACGCGGAGGCTCCGGACGAGCTGGTCGGTGGCCATGTCGTACAGCTTGAGACTCGATCCGGCGAAGACGGCGACGGTACGGCCGTCGGACGACAGCGCGCGCGGCGAGTTGTTCACGACGACCTGTGGCGGCTCGATCCGGGCCAGCTCGGTCCCCGAGCTGTCGTAGGCGACCAGCGCGGTGGTGTTGTCCTCGGTGCCGAGCTCGGCGAGGACGCTCTCGCCGTCACCGCTGAAGCTCGCGTTGACGGCGGTCGCGGGCAGGGCCGTGCCCTGGCCCGGGTCTGACACGTCGTACACGCGGCTCGGCTGCCGGTCGTCCTTGGCGTCGTAGTAGTCGAGCAGCAGGTGCCCGCCGTCCTGCGACAGGCTGATCCCGGCCGACACCATGCTCAGGCCCTTGATCCTGGGCATCACGTGGACCGCGCCGCCCACCTCGCGCACGACGAGCCGGCGGTCGCTCTTGCGGAAGTACGCCACGGAGCGGCCGTCGCCGCTGACCGCGATGGGCGCCGCCATGTACTCGACGCTCTTGCCCTTGGCGTCACGCGGCCAGACGAGCGCGTCGGACAGCGGCATGACCTTCCCGCTGTGCATGCTGAGCCGCCAGGATCCACAGGGCGTGTTGCCGTACTCCTTGTCGGGGCATCCCTTCACGGAGGCGTACCTGATCATGTCGTGCGCGCCTGCCCGCGCCTGTGTCTGTGTCCGCGCCTGTGCCTGTGCCTGTGCCTGGGCCGCCGTGGCCGGCGCTCCCACGGCCCCCAGCGTTCCCAGGGCCAGCGCGGCGATCGCGAGGCGGGCCGGCACCCGTGCGGCCGGCCGGATCATCGTGTTCATGAGCTTCCCCTCTCTCCCCATGGATTAGATCGGCGGCTCGCCCGTTCGGTTGATCACAACTCCGCATCAACGTTCAACTCCTTGTCACATACATGGCAAATGGTGTCAATGACGTGAATCACCGCGAGGCGCTACGAATGATCTGTCCCCGTCATGAGGAGATCCTTCGTGCCCAGTGTCAAGCGCGCCTCCGCGGCCCTGCTCGCGGCGGCGCTCGTCTCCGTGCCCGCCTCCGTCGCGGTCCTCACGGCCGTCCCCGCCGCCGCGGCGTCGGCCGCCGTCGTCATCAGTCAGGTCTACGGCGGCGGAGGTAACGTCGGCGCGACCTACAGGAACGACTTCATCGAGCTCTACAACGCGAGTGCCGACCCCGTGGACATCGACGGCTGGAGCGTCCAGTACGCGTCCGCGATGGGCACCTCGTGGCAGGTCACGCGACTCAAGGGTGTGATCGGCCCCGGCAGGCACTACCTGGTGCAGGAGGCGGCCGGCACCGGCGGAACCGTCGACCTGCCCGACGTGAACGTCTTCGGCACCATCCCCATGGCCGGAGCCAACGGCAAGGTCGCCCTCGTCTCCGGCGCCGCCGAGCTGACCTGCGGCGCCGACTGCGACAAGGCCCCCGGCGTCGTCGACTTCGTCGGGTACGGCAACGCGAACGACTTCGAGACCAAGGCGACGCCCGCCCTGTCGAACACCACGGCCGCCGTGCGCGGCGGCGCCGACACGGACGACAACTCGGCCGACTTCACCGTGGCCGCCCCCAACCCGCGCGGCTCGGGAACCAGCGGGGGGACGCCCACCACGATCCACGAGATCCAGGGCGCCGGCCATGTCTCGCAGCACGTCGGCAGGAAGGTCGCGGGGATCACCGGCATCGTCACCGCGGTCGGGCCGAAGGGTTTCTACTTCCAGGAGCCCGACGACGAGGCCGACGCCGACCCGGCCACCAGCGAGGGCATCTACGTCTTCACCGACGACGCGCCCGTGGGCGTCGCGGTCGGCGACGCCGTACGGGTCGGGGGGACGGTCACCGAATACCGGTCGAGTGGCTCCCAGCTCTCGCTCACCGAGCTGAACGCTCCCACGGTGACCGTGGTCGGGCACGGCAACCCGCTGCCGTCCACGGTCCTGATCGGCCCCGGCGGCAAGGTCGCCCCCGACCTCGCCCGTACCGACGAGCCCGGCGACGTCGAAGCGGCGAGTACCTTCGACCCGACGGCGAACGCCCTCGACTTCTACGAGGCGCTGGAGGGGATGCTGGTCCGGGTCGCCGACTCCGAGGTCGTCGGGCCGACCAACTCCTTCAACGAGATCACGGTCCTGCCGGGCGGGCAGGGCGGGCTGCGCAGCCCGCGCGGCGGCGTCCTCTACGGAAGCTACGCCGACCAGAACGGCAAGCGGATCATCCTCGACGACGACCTGGCCCCGATGCCCGTGGCCAACGTGGGCGACCGCGTCCCCGGCGCGGTCGACGGCGTGATGAGCTCGGGCTTCGGCAACTACCGGATCCAGGCGCTGCGCACCCCCGCCGTGACGAGTGGCGGCATCACCCCCGAGGTGACCCGCGCCGACCGCAACGGCGAGCTGTCGATCGCGACGTACAACGTGGAGAACCTCGACCCGTCGGACCCGGACGAGAAGTTCGCCCGGCTGGCCAAGGGCATCGTCACGAACCTGTCCTCGCCGGACATCGTGGCCGTCGAGGAGATCCAGGACAACAGCGGCGGCACGAACGACGGCGTGGTCGCCGCCGACCAGACGTACGCCAAGCTGATCGCGGCCATCGCCGCCGCGGGCGGTCCGACGTACGACTACCGGCAGATCGACCCCGTCGACGGCACCAACGGCGGCGAGAAGGGCGGCAACATCCGGGTCGGCTTCCTGTTCAAGGAGGGCAAGGGGCTGAAGTTCAACGACCGGGGAGCGGGCGACGCCACGACGGCGACCGGCGTCACGCGGCACGGCAATCGCGCCGAGCTCACGCTCTCCCCGGGCCTGATCGACCCGGCCAACGCGGCGTTCGCGGGCTCGCGCAAGCCCCTCGCCGGTGAGTTCACCTACCGGGGCAAGCGGATCATCGTGATCGCCAACCACTTCGCCAGCAAGGGCGAGGACCAGCCGCTGATGGGCCGCTACCAGCCGCCTGCCCGGCTGAGCGAGGTCCAGCGGCACGCCCAGGCGACCGCCGTCCGCGGCTTCGTGGACGAGATCAAGAAGATCGACCGGGACGCCGGAGTGGTCGTGCTCGGAGACCTGAACGACTTCGAGTTCTCCACCACGACGGACATCCTCGTGGGCGCGGACGGTTGGCTCGTCGACCTGCCGCGCACTCTCGCGCCCGCCGAGCGGTACACCTACGTGTACCAGGGCAACTCGCAGGCGATCGACCACATCCTGGTCTCCCGGTCACTGAGCGCCCGCGTGGACTACGACATCGTCCACGTCAACGCGGAGTTCGCGGACCAGGCCAGCGACCACGACCCCCAGGTCGTACGGATCAGGCACTGACCGCGTCCCGCGTCTGAGGCGCGGTCCGCGAGACGGAAAGACCCCCGCCGATGTGTCGTGACACGCCGGCGGGGGTCGATCGATTCCCCTAGATGAGGCCGAGCTCCTTGACCGCGTCGCGCTCCTCGACGAGCTCGCGGACCGAGGCGTCGATGCGCTCGCGGGAGAACGCGTCGATCTCCAGGCCCTGGACGATCTCCCACTTGCCGCCCTTCGAGACGACCGGGAAGGAGGAGATGATGCCCTCGGGCACACCGTACGAGCCGTCGGACGGGATCGCGGCCGAGGTCCAGTCACCCTCCGGGGTGCCGTTGACCCAGTCGTACACGTGGTCGATGGCGGCGTTGGCGGCGGACGCGGCGCTGGACGCGCCCCGGGCCTCGATGATCGCGGCGCCGCGCTTGGCCACGGTCGGGATGAACGTGTCGCGCAGCCACGCCTCCTCGACCTGCTCGGCGGCGACCTTGCCGCCGACCTCGGCGTGGTAGAGGTCGGGGTACTGCGTGGCGGAGTGGTTGCCCCAGATCGTCATCTTCTTGATGTCGGCGACCGGGACACCCAGCTTGGTGGCGAGCTGCGAGAGCGCGCGGTTGTGGTCCAGGCGGGTCATCGCGGTGAAACGCTCGGCCGGGACGTCGGGCGCGGCCGACTGCGCGATGAGGGCGTTGGTGTTGGCCGGGTTGCCCACGACGAGCACGCGGATGTCGTCCGCGGCGTGGTCGTTGATGGCCTTGCCCTGCGGGCCGAAGATGCCGCCGTTGGCCTGGAGGAGGTCGCCGCGCTCCATGCCCGCGGTGCGGGGGCGGGCGCCGACGAGCAGCGCCACGCTGGCGCCGTCGAAGGCCTTGTTGGGGTCATCGGAGATCTCGATGCCGCGCAGCAGCGGGAACGCGCAGTCATCCAGCTCCATCGCGGTGCCCTCGGCGGCCTTCAGCGCGGGAGTGATCTCCAGCAGGCTCAGCTTCACCGGGGTGTCCGCGCCCAGGAGCTGGCCCGAGGCGATGCGGAAGAGCAGCGCGTAACCGATCTGGCCGGCCGCGCCGGTGACGGTCACTTTGACGGTCATGACGATCCCCATTCGCGATAGGTGTGACCTCCGGATGCTACTCGCCCGCCCCCATAGGGGCCGCGAGCAGGTCGGCCTTCACCCTCCTTCCATCTTCCGACAACCTCGCGTCGGCCATCGTCAGGACCCTGTCCACGAGCGGCAGCGTGCCGAGGTCGTGCGTGACCATCACGGTGGCCAGGCCGTTCTCCCTGGTGAGGCCGGCGAGCAGCGAGACGATCCGGATGCCGCGCTCGTGGTCGAGCGCGCTGGTGGGCTCGTCCACCAGCAGCACCTCGGGCCGGTTCATGAGCGCGCGGGCGATGTTGACGCGCTGCCGCTCGCCGCCGGAGAGCTGGTGCGGCCGCTTGTGCTCCTTGTCCGCCAGATCGACGGCGATGAGCAGTTCGCGGGCCCGTACGGCCGCCGCGCGCGGCGAGGCGCCGGAGATGTGCGCCATGACCAGGAGTTGTTCGAGCGCGGTCAGCGAGGAGAGCAGGTTCGACTGCTGGAACACCACGCCGACGTGGTCGCGGCGGATCCGGGTTCTGGCGGCCGGCGACGCGCCGGACACGTCGTGCCCGGCCACGGTCACCCGCCCGGAGTCGGGTGTGAGGAGCATGGCGGCGACGGCCAGCAGGCTGGACTTGCCCGAGCCGGAGGGGCCGACCACGGCGGTGAACTCGCCGCGTGCGACGTCCAGGTCGACGTGGTCGAGCGCGGTCAGGGTCCGGTCGCCGTCGGGGTAGGTGAGGACGACGTCGTCGATCCGGAGGGTCATCGGGAGGCTCCAAGCGCGGTCAGAGGGTCGACGGAAGTGATCTTGCGGATGGCCAGCGCGGCGCCGGCCGCGCCGAGCAGGATCATCACGGCCACCGGCACGGCGGTGGTGGCGGCGGACAGGACGAACGGGACCGCGTCCCCGGCCAGGGCACCGGCTCCCGCACCGAGCGCCCCGCCGATCCCCGCGCCCAGCAACAGCACGACGACGGCCTGGGCGAGCGCGTCGCGCAGCAGGTAGCCCGTGCTCGCGCCGAGTGCCTTCAGAACGGCCACGTCGCCGCGGCGCTGGATCGTCCACACGGTGAAGAACGCGCCGATGACCAGCGCGGAGATCGCGAACAGGAACCCCCGCATGAGCTGCAGGGAGCCGTTCTCGGACGAGAACGAGCCGATGGCGGCGGGCGCGTCGTCCCGGTCCACGGTCACCGTGCCCAGGCGCGTGTCGGCGGCGGCGAGATCGGGATCCCCCGAGGTGCGCAGCGTGATCACGGTGGCGACGGCGTCCTGCCCGGCGGTCCGCTGCCAGTCGCCGATGCTGATCCAGGCCACGGGGGCATGGCTGTACGAGGCGGCCCCCGCGGTCGTGGAGACGGTGAAGTCCTGCCCGGAGATCCGCACCGTGGTGCGCTTCCCGCCCGGTTCCCCGCCCGGTTCCCCGCCCAGTTCCTCGGCCAGGCCGGAGGAGAGGACCACCTCGCCGTCCCGGACGTTCTCGACGCCGAAGACGGCGGCGCCCGTGCCGCGCTCGCCGGAGGTGACCCGGCCCATGGTGATCCCGAGCCGCTCGGCGGCGGAGACGCCGGGGACCCGCTGCCATTCCCGCCACATCGTGTCGGTGACGCGGCTGTCGGAGAACGAGGGCGCGGAGTCCCCGGAGGCGGCGAAGACGACGCGGTCCGCGGGCAGCTCCGTGATGGCGGAGATGTTCTCCCGGGCGAGCCCGGCGGTCAGGCCGGACAACATCGTCACGAGCAGGGTGATGAGCAGGACGACGGCCCCCATCAGGGCGAATCGTCCCTTGGCGAAGCGTAGATCTCTCAGTGCCACGAACACGGCGTGTGTCTCCCCGGCGGTGGTCTGGTGGTTCGGTCTCTCGGTCGGTGTCCAGCCTGGGACGGGGAGCGGGTCCGGCACATCGTGAGGACGAGCGGCGGCGGGTCGTCCCTTAGGGTGCGCCGGAATACACCTTTCGGACGATGCGGAAGATACGGAACCGGATCGGGCGTGACCTACGCTGAGTGAGACATGATTGACTTTCCGTTCCCTCCGGCGTTGCGGCTACTCAGGTGGGCCATCCACGGCACCTTCGCGGTGCTGCTCGTCCTCGCCGTCCTCGCCGTCGTGCAGGAGGGCCGTACGGCCGTGGCGGCCGGGGGCGTCCTGCTGGGCGTCTTCTACGGGACGGCGATCTTCGTCGAGTCGCGGCTGCCCGACTTCGGAGGGCGTACGCACCTGATCCTCGGCCGGATCTGGCTGGTGGTGGTGACGCTCGCGTGGGCGGCGCTGGCACTGGCCGCGCCGAGTTTCGTCTGGCTGGCCTTCCCGTTGTTCTTCGCCTACCTCCACCTGCTGCGCCTGCCGGCGGCCATCCTCGGGGTCGTCGTGCTGACCGGGGCCGCCGTCGCGGCGGCGAGCTGGCACGCGGGTGGGCTGACCCCGCCCCAGGTCATCGGCCCGGTGATCGGCGCGGCCGTGGCGACCCTCATGGCGCTCGTCTACAAGGCGCTCTATCACGAGAGCGAGCAGCGGCGGCTCCTGATCGACGACCTGGTCCGTACGCGCGAGAAGCTGGTGCGCGCCGAAGGCGACGCCGCCAGGCTGGCCGAGCAAGAGCGACTGGCCGGCGAGATCCACGACACCCTCGCCCAGGGCATGTCGAGCATCGTCCTGCTGCTCCGGGCCGCCCGCCGTGACCTCGGCACCCGGCCGGAGATCGCGGAGGAACGGGTGATCGAGGCCGAGCGCGCGGCGGCGGAGAACCTGGAGGAGGCGCGCAACTTCGTCCGCGCCCTCGCGCCGCCCGCGCTGCAGCACTCGTCGCTGGCCGCCGCGCTGCGCAGGATCAGCGACTCGGCCGCGGCGCGGACGCCGACGAGGGTGCGCTTCGAGGTGTCCGGCGACCCGGTGGAACTGCCTCCCGCCTACGACCTGACCCTGCTGCGGGTCGCCCAGGGAGCGCTCGGCAACGTCAGCCGCCACTCGGGCGCGGACAACGCGGGGGTGACCCTCAGCTATCTGGGCGACGTCGTCGTGCTGGACGTCTTCGACGACGGCCGGGGATTCGACCCGGCGCGCACGCCCACGGACGGCCCCGGCACCGGGTACGGCCTGCGCGTCATGCGCGACCGTGCCGCCGCGCTCGGCGGCACCCTCACCGTGGAGTCCACGCCGGGCGAGGGCACGGCGGTGGCGATGACGCTGCCGCTTCCGGGGGGTCGCCGATGAGTACGACGATCAGGATCCTGTTGGTGGACGACCATCCCGTGGTCCGTTCCGGCATCCGGGCCATGCTGCTCGGCCAGCCGGACTTCGAGCTGGTCGGGGAGGCGGCCGACGGCGAGGATGGCGTCGCCGAGGCGGCGCGGTTGCGGCCGGACGTCGTGCTGATGGACCTGCGGCTCGGCCCCGGCATCCACGGCAGCGAGGCCACCCGGCGGATCGTCGCGGGCGACGGCACGCCCAGGGTCCTGGTGCTCACCACGTTCGACACCGACGCCGACATCCTCGCGGCCATCGAGGCGGGCGCGACCGGCTACCTGCTCAAGGACGCCCCTTCCGAGGAACTGCACGCGGCGATCAGGTCCGCCGCGACCGGGGCCAGCGCGCTCGCGCCGAGCGTCGCCTCCCGGCTGCTCGGCCGCGTACGCGCTCCCGAGGGCACGCTGAGCCCGAGAGAGCTGGAGGTGCTCGGCCACGTGGCGGAGGGGTTGTCCAACCGGCAGATCAGCAAGCGGATGTTCCTCAGCGAGACGACCGTCAAGACGCATCTCGTGCACATCTACGCCAAGCTCGGCGTCGACTCCCGTACGGCGGCCGTCGCGGTCGCCACCCGCCGCGGCCTCATCCGCCCCTCCTGATCCCACCCTCGTGGCGGGTTCCGGTACCGGCCGTGCGTTCGGTTGAAACTTTCAGGAAACACAGGGCCCGTCTCCGGGCGTGTTCCGATGGTGGATGTGCTGCTCGGAGGCATGCCGCCGGCGTGGGGGACCCCGGGCTGATGGCGCCCCCGCGGACGGCTCCCTGTACGGGCGGAAGGGGCATGCCTATGTTCTGTGGGAGCGCTCCCAAAGCGCAGTGACCATGTCGCCAGGAGGACCCCCGCAATGAGATTCACTCCCCGATCCGGAGCGGCGCGCTCCCTGGTACGGCGCGGCCTCGTCGCCGTGTCCGTGCTCGCGCTCGGCTCCACGATGGCCGTGGCCGCCGCCACGTCGGCGAGCGCCGCCGTCGCGTGCAGCGTCACGTACTCGACCAACGAATGGACGTCGAGCCCCGGCAACGGCGGATTCACGGCCAACATCACGGTCAAGAACGTGGGCGACGCGGTCAACGGCTGGACCCTCGCCTTCACGTTCCCCAACTCCGGCCAGAAGGTCACCCTGCCCGGCTGGAGCGCTAACTTCGCGCAGAGCGGGTCGAACGTCACCGCCACCAACCTGGACTGGAACAAGAGCCTGGCGAGCGGTGCCTCGACCAGCATCGGCTTCAACGGCACATGGTCGGGGAGCAACCCCACGCCCACCTCGTTCTCGCTCAACGGCGTGACCTGTAACGGCACCTCGTCGCCGAGCCCGAGCGCCTCGCCGTCCGCTTCCCCGTCCGCGTCCCCCTCGGCCTCGCCCTCCGCCTCGCCGTCCGCGTCTCCCTCGGCGTCTCCGTCGCCCTCGCCGAGCGCGTCGCCCAGCGTCCCGCCCGGCACCCACGTGGACAACCCGTACGCTGACGCGACCGGGTACGTGAACCCGGACTGGTCCGCGAAGGCCGCCTCCGAGACGGGCGGTTCCAAGGTCTCCAAGGTCTCGACCGCCATCTGGCTCGACCGGATCGCCGCGATCACCTCGGGGTCCGCGGGTGACAACCACATGGGCCTGCGCGACCACCTGGACGAGGCGGTACGCCAGGACGCCGCGAACGGCAGCGCGCCGCTGACGATCCAGGTCGTCATCTACAACCTGCCGAACCGCGACTGCTCGGCGCTCGCCTCCAACGGCGAGCTGCTGATCGCGGAGAACGGGCTGAACAGGTACAAGACCGAGTACATCGACCCGATCGCGGCCATCATGGCGGATCCGAAGTACTCGAACCTGCGGATCGTGTCGATCATCGAGATCGACTCGCTGCCGAACCTCATCACCAACCTCAACGTGGCGAAGTGTTCTGAGGCCAAGTCGACCGGCGCGTACGTCCAGGGTGTCCAGTACGCCCTGAACAAGCTGCACGCCATCCCGAATGTCTACAACTACGTCGACGCCGGGCACCACGGCTGGCTGGGCTGGGACACGAACCTCGGCCCGTCCGCCGACCTGTTCGCCCAGACCGCCAGCGGCACCACCGCCGGCTTCGCGAGCGTGGACGGCTTCATCACCAACACCGCGAACTACTCCGCGCTGACCGAGCCGTACTTCACCATCGGCACCACGGTCAACGGCACCACGGTCCGCCAGTCCCGCTGGGTGGACTGGAACCAGTACGTGGACGAGCTGTCCTACGCCCAGGCGTTCCGGAACCTGCTGATCTCGAAGGGCTTCCCGTCCACCCTCGGCATGCTCATCGACACCTCGCGCAACGGCTGGGGAGGCACCGCCCGTCCGACCAAGGCGAGCACCGCCACCGACGTCAACACCTTCGTCAACGAGTCCCGCGTCGACCGCCGGATCCACGCCGGCAACTGGTGCAACCAGAGCGGCGCCGGCCTCGGCGAGCGTCCGCGGGCGAACCCCGCTCCGGGTCTCGACGCCTACGTCTGGGTGAAGCCTCCGGGCGAGTCCGACGGCTCCAGCACGGCGATCCCGAACAACGAGGGCAAGGGCTTCGACCGGATGTGCGACCCGACCTACACCGGTAACGAGCGCAACGGCAACAACCTGACCGGCGCTCTCGCGGACGCTCCCGTCTCGGGCCACTGGTTCTCGGCCCAGTTCCAGGAGCTGCTGAAGAACGCCTACCCGCCCCTCTCGTGAGCCGGGTCGGCCTCGGCTGAACCGCGTCTCCTCCGCGGGCCCCGCCAGTACCGGCGGGGCCCGCCCCTTTTTCCCGGGGCGGCCGCGGTCAGTGGCGGCGCGAACCGGTGCTCTTCATGATGAGCATCACGCCCAGCACGATCGCACCGATGATCAGGACCCACTTCAGCGCGCTGAAGACCAGGCCGATGACGGAGCCGAGGAGGAAGAGGCCGACCACGACGAGCGCGGCGATCAGAAGAATGCGTCCCATGGGTCGAACGCTATGCCGTCTCAGCTCGGATTTCGCCCGGCGGAAGGGAACCTCAGGGACAAGTCAGGGAATGGCCGAGGGCCGTCTCAGGGACGCCCCGGGGCGCGCGGGAAGCGCCCGGACCCAGCCGCGGTCTCCCCGCAGGAACTCCGCCATCGCCAGGCCGGCCGCGTCGAGTTCGGCCGCGAGGAAGTCGTCGTCGAGACGCCTGCTCAGGAAGGTGTGGGTCCAGCGCCGGTCGCCGACCGTGTACTCCATGGTCGCGTCGATGAGGTGGGGTTCCGGCCGGTCGACCGCGGTCATCCGCACGACGTGGCCGTCTCCGGCGACCCGCTCGAAGGGCTCGACGGTGTCGTACCACTCGGGTGGCTTGCGCTGCAGGATCACGCACCCGTCGTCTGCGACGTGCTCCCGGCAGGTACGAAGAAACGCCCGGCGCAACTCGTCGTCGGGCGTCTCGATCACGTAGGACATGAGCAGGACGACGTCGAATCTCCGCCGAAGCGACAGCGACTGGATGGCGGAGCGGACGGTCTCGGCCCCCTCGATGTGGGCGAGCATCTCGGGGGACTCGTCCACGGCGACCACCTCGTGTCCGAGGGCCAGGAGGGGGTGGGTGACCCGGCCGGCGCCCGCGCCGAGTTCGAGGATCGAGGCGCCCTCGGGGATCGCCGCGTGGACGAGTTCGGGTTCGCCGTTCGGAGTGAGCATCGCGTAATAGTCCACGGCGCAGCCGTCCGGGGTGATCGTCCCGGGTCCGGTCCCGTGGTGCAGCCTTGGGGAACTCATGGTCACCATCCTGGACGACGGATCCCCGATCCGGCGGCGTGCCCCGGCACGCCGCCTGGGCACGAAGCCCGCGGATGCCGAGGTCAGTCGTTCGCGTGCAGGGCGGCGTTGAGCTCGATGCCGGTGCCCTTGCGGGGGACGGCCTCGACGGCGCCGGTGGTGGAGTTGCGGCGCAGCAGGATGCCGGAACGGCCGGACAGCTCCTTGGCCTTGACCGTCTCCCCGCCGGGAAGGGCGACCTTGGTCCCCGCGGTGACGTACAGGCCGGCCTCGACCACGCAGTCGTCGCCGAGGGAGATGCCGATGCCGGAGTTGGCGCCGAGCAGGCAGCGCTCGCCGACGGAGATGACCTCCTTGCCGCCGCCCGAGAGGGTGCCCATGATCGACGCGCCGCCGCCGACGTCGGACCCGTCGCCCACGACGACTCCGGCGGAGATGCGGCCCTCGACCATGGAGGCGCCCAGGGTGCCGGCGTTGAAGTTGACGAAGCCCTCGTGCATCACCGTGGTGCCCGCCGCCAGGTGGGCGCCGAGCCGTACCCGGTCGGCGTCGGCGACGCGCACACCCGAGGGAAGGACGTAGTCGACCATCCGCGGGAACTTGTCCACGCCGTGGACGGTCACCGGGCCGCGCGCCCGCAGCCGGAGCCGCGCGCTCTCGAAGTCCTCGACGGGGCACGGGCCGTGGTTGGTCCACACGACGTTGGCGAGCAGGCCGAAGAGACCGTCCAGGTTGAGCCCGTGCGGGCGGACCAGCCGGGCGGACAGCAGGTGCAGCCGCAGGTAGGCGTCGTGCGCGTCCACCGGCGGCTCGGACAGCTTGGCGATGCCGGTGCGGACCGCGACCACCTCGACGCCGCGCGCCGGGTCGGGGCCGACGAGCGCGGCGAGCTCGCCCGCCTCGGAGCCGGCCAGCCGCCGTGATCCCACGGACGTGGGGTCGCCCAGGGCGGGAGCGGGGAACCAGGTGTCGAGGACGGTGCCGTCCGGGGCGATCGTCGCCACGCCAATGCCGTGCGCACCCATGGTGCCGGGATCGATAGCTGTCATATCACCCAACGCTACCGGCATCGCCCGGACGGACGACCCCCGACTCGTACGCGTAGCGGACGGCCTGGGCGCGGTCGCGCAGGCCGAGCTTGGCGAGGAGCCGGTTGATGTGGCTGCTGACCGTGGCGTCGGAGATCACCAGCGTGGCGGCGATCTCCGCGTTGGACAGTCCGCGGGCGATGAGCAGGAGAACGTCGCGTTCACGCGGCGTGAGATCCGGCTCCGGGGCCGCGCTCTCCTCGGGCAGCCGGCCGTACCCCTCGATGACGCGCCGTGTCACGGCGGGGTCGAGCAGGGCCTCGCCCCTGGCGGCGGTGCGGATCGCGGCGAACAGCTGCTCGGGCGGCGACACCTTGAGCAGGAACCCGCGCACCCCCGCGCGCAGCGCCCGGTCCAGATTCTCGTCGGTGTCGTACGTGGTCAGCATGATCACCCCGGGCGGGTCGGGGTCGTCGAGGATCCGCCGAGCCGCGCTCAGCCCGTCCATCCTGGGCATCGCGATGTCGAGCAGGACCACGTCGGGGCGCAGCCGCCGGGCCAGCTCGACGGCGGCCTGGCCGTCGGCGGCCTCGCCCGTCACCACGAGGTCGGGCTGGGTGCCGATCACCAGCCGGAGCCCCGCGCGGATCATCGCCTGGTCGTCCGCGATCAGGACGCCGATCGCCTCGCTCACAGCGGGATCACCGCCCGCACCGCGTAGCCCCGTCCGCTGGGGCCGGTGGCGAGCCGGCCGTGGAACAGCGCGACCCGCTCCCGCATGCCGATCAGGCCGTGGCCGCCCCGTCCCGGTGTGCCGCGCCCGTCGCGCGGTCCCTCGTCGGTGATGTCGAGGCGGAGCTCGCCCGGCGCGTAACCGACCGTCACCGTGACTCCGGTCGGTCCCGCGTGTTTGAGCGTGTTCGTGAGTGCCTCCTGGACGATGCGGTACGTGGACAGGCCGAGACCGGCGGGCAGGGGGACCGGATCGCCGGTGACCTCGACCGTCACGTCGAGGCCCGCCGCCCGCGACTGCTCTACCAGGTCGTCGAGGCGGTCGAGGGTGGGCTGCGGGGTCAGCCCGTCGCCGTCCGGGCCGCGCAGCAGGCCGAGCATGCGCCGCAGCTCGTCGACGGCCTCGCGGCCGGTGTCCTCGATCGTGGTGAGGATCTCGCGCTCCCGGTCCTGGCCCCGGCCGAGCATGAGCCGTACGCCCCCGGCCTGCATGGTCATGACGCTGACGCTGTGCGCGACGATGTCGTGCAGCTCACGCGCGATCCGCGCGCGCTCCTCCGCGACGGCGGCCTGGGCGAGCAGCTCGCCGCGTTCCTGGGCCTGGAGGGCGAGCGTCCGGTGGCGGCGCACGGCGAGCCCGGACCCTCCGGCGAGCGCGGTCATGACCAGCGCCACCGCGACGTCGCCCCAGACCACGCTCGGGGACGAGGCCAGCATCGACACCAGGTACGCGCCCGTGGCGGCGAGGCCGACGCCCGCCTTCCAGCTCGCCGGCCGTACCTCGCAGAGCAGCGTGAACAGCAGTACGAGCTGGGTGTAGAACTGCCAGGCCGCGGCCATCTCGCGGAGCAGCACGAAGCCGAGGACGTTGGCGGCCGAGTAGACGCACAGGACGGCGAACGGGGCACGGCGCCGATAGAGGACGAGGACGGCGGCCGCGACACCGGCCACGACCCACCACACCGACGGCCGGCCTCCGGGGATGGCGTTCCTGCCGCTGAGCTCCTCGGCCACCGCGAACAGGCCCACGATGACCGCCACGAGCCAGTCGATCGGTGTGCGCATGGGGGCCTTTATACCGATAAATCATCCTTGCGGGGGATCGTGGGTTCAAAGTGCGCGTTGACGACCGGACGGGCGCCGATTCCTACGGTTCACCGCATGATTACCAACGCGGACACGTTCCGCCGCACGGCGGCGGGCGTCAGCCTCATCCTCGCCCCGCTCTGCCTGCTCCTCGGCATGGCCGTCGACCCGACGGAGTCGGGGAGCGAGGATGTCCTCGCCTACGCGAACAATCCCGCGGCCACGGGGGTCAGCGCGACCCTCCTGCACTACGCCTGGGTCCTGTGGGTGCCCGGCGTCATCGGGCTGGTCCACCTGGTGCGCCGCAAGGGCGTCGTCCTCGCCAACCTGGCGGGCGCGGTGACCGTCCTCGGTCTGATCAACTTCTCGTCGCTGATGATCTCGGACTTCTTCGACATCACGATGTTCCAGCAGTTGCCCGTCGCGCAGGCGGAGAAGATCATGCAGGACGCCGCGCAGCCCGCGATGATCGTCGCCTGGCAGATGCCCGGCATGATCGGCTCGTTCCTCGGGCTGGTCCTCGTGGCGGTCGCCTACGCCTGGTCGGGGCGGGTGGGCTGGTGGTTCCCCGCCGGCGTGCTCGCCGGGATCCTCGTCTGGCTCTTCGGCGCGAGCGCGTGGAACCTGTGGCTCGGGCTCTCCGGTCCGGTCATCCTGCTCGTGGTGTTCGGAGTGGTCGGCGTCTCGCTGATCCGGATGGACAACCGCGACTGGTCTCCTGCCGCCTGACTCCCAAAGCAGGTCAAAGCCCACTTTCAACTACATGCGTTACATGTGAGTCAAAGCGGGGATGACTTGGGTCCCGTAGCTGGAGGGGCGATGACGGATGTTCAAGCTTTTGCACGGGGGTGCTTCCAGCGCACCGAAACGGACCGGGTGGGCGTAGAGCTGGAGTTCCTGGTGTTCGACGCGGAGACTCCGTCACGCCAGGTGCCCATCGCCCGCATCGCCGACGCGCTTCCGCCGTTGCCCGGTGGGAGCCGCGTCACCTTCGAGCCCGGCGGGCAGCTCGAACTCGCCACGCCTCCGCTCCCGCTGTCGCAGGCCGTCGCGGGTCTCGTCTCCGACCTGGACGCCGTACGGCTCTCGCTCTCCGGAGCGGGGCTGGTGCTCGGCGGTTTCGCGCTCGACCCGTTCCGGCCGCCCCGACGCCAGCTCCGCCTTCCCCGGTACGACGCCATGGCGGCGTTCCTGGGCGTGCCGTACGGGCGGCTGATGATGTGCTCGACGGCCTCCATCCAGGTGAACCTCGACTTCGGGGCGAACCCGCGCGTCCGCTGGGACCGGGCGCACCTGCTCGGCCCGGTGCTGGTCGCGGCCTTCGCCAACTCGCCGAGGGACGGCTGGATGTCCGGTCGTCAGGCCGTTTGGCACCACCTGGACCGGACCAGGACGGCCCCCGTCGCCATGGGAGGCGACCCGGTGGAGGAGTGGGCCGGCTACCTCCTCGACGCCCGTCTCATGCTGGTCCGGAACCGTGCGGGCGACGGTGCCGCCGGATGCCGGGTGGTCCTGGACGGCTCGCCGTACCGGGAGTTCGCCCGGGTCGCCGGGAGGCCGCCGACCGACGAGGACCTGGCCTACCACGCGACCACCCTCTTCCCGCCGGTACGGCCGCGCGGCTGGATGGAGACGCGCTACCTCGACGCCCAGGCGCTGGACGACTGGCCGGTCTGCGTGGCCGTGGTCCACGCGCTCGTCACGGACGACCGGGCGGGGGACGTCGCTCTCGACGCGGCGTGGCCGGTCCGCGGGGCCTGGGCGCGCGCCGCCCGGTTCGGCCTGGCGGAACCCCACCTGAGACGGACGGCCGAGACCTGCTTCCGCGCCGCCGTCGAGGCGCTGCCCCGCCTGGGAGCGGAGCCGTGGCTGGTCGACCGGGTGGGCCGGTTCGCCGCCCGGCACATCGAACCCGGCCGATCTCCGGCCCTCGACCTGGAGACGTGCGTATGAGAGAACGGCTCGCCCAGCGGGAACCAGACCCGCGACACGCGCCCAAGGAGCTGATCGCCGCCGAGTTGGCCGCCGCCCGCGACCGATCCCTGGCGTACACGGACCTGGAGGACGACCTGCTGGTACGCCAGCACTCGCCGCTGATGTCCCCGCTGGTGTGGGACCTCGCCCACGTCGGCAACTACGAGGAGCTGTGGGTGCTGCGCGAGGCCGGGGGGATCACCCCGCTGCGCCCCGAGATCGACGACATCTACGACGCGTTCAAGCATCCGCGCAAGAACCGGCCCGCGCTGCCCCTCCTGGGGCCCGCCGAGGCGCGGCGGTACATCTCCGGGGTCCGCGGCCGGGTCCTCGACGTGCTCGACGCCGTCGACCTGGAGGACCCCGACCCGTTGCGCGCGGGAGGTTTCGTGTTCGGCCTGGTCGTCCAGCACGAGCACCAGCACGACGAGACCATGCTCGCGACGTTGCAGCTCTCCAGGGAACCCGGGCTGATCAGGGACGGCGAGTTGCCGCCCGGCCGCGTCCCGTCCGCGGTGGGGGCCGGGGCGCCGTCCCGCGAGGTCTTCGTGCCCTCCGGCCCCTTCACGATGGGGACGGACACGCTGCCCTGGGCGTACGACAACGAGCGCCCCGCGCATCTGGTGAACCTGCCGGGCTACTGGCTCGACCGCTGGCCGGTGAGCAACGGCGACTACGCCGCCTTCGTCGCGGACGGCGGGTACGGCGACCGGCGCTGGTGGCGGCCGGAGGGCTGGGAGTGGGTCAGCGCGAAGGGGATCCATGCCCCGTTGTTCTGGACCCGGAACGGTGACGGCTGGTGGCGCGACCGCTTCGGCCGGATGGAGCCGGTGCCGTCGGACGAGCCGGTGCAGCACGTCTCCTGGTACGAGGCCGACGCCTACGCCCGGTGGGCGGGCAAGCGGCTGCCGACCGAGGCGGAATGGGAGAAGGCGTGCGGCGGCCGCACCTTCCCGTGGGGCGACGCGGAACCCCGGGCGGACCAGGCCAACCTCGGCCACCGGGCGGCCAGGCCCGCACCCGTCGGCGCGTACCCCGCGGGGGCCGGGCCGTACGGCGCGGAGCAACTGATCGGCGACGTGTGGGAGTGGACCTCCTCCTGGTTCCAGCCGTATCCGGGTTTCCGGAGCTTCCCCTACGCCGAATACAGCGAGGTGTTCTTCGGCGAGACCTACCGCGTGCTGCGCGGCGGATCGTGGGCCACCCATCCCACGGCCGCCCGTACGACGTTCCGGAACTGGGACTACCCGATCCGGCGGCAGATCTTCGCCGGGTTCCGGTGCGCCCGAGGGGCCAGGTGAGGGGCGCGTGTGCAGGCACGCGGCCTGGCTCGGGCCGTCCCGGCCCCTGTCGTCGCTGATCGGGGAGCCGGAGCACGGCCTGCTCCGGCAGGCGTACGCGCCCCGGCTGCAGCGGTACGGAACCGTCAACGCCGACGGGTTCGGCGTGGGCTGGTACGACGCCACGCGGGCGGAGCCGGTCCGCTACCGCCGTTCGGTGCCCATCTGGGCGGACGCCAACCTGCCCGGGATCGCCGACGTGGCACGGTCGGGCTGCCTGCTGGCCGCTGTCCGGTCGGCGACCATCGGCATGCCGATCGAGGAGAGCGCGACCGCGCCCTTCTCCGACGGCCGGTGGCTGCTCAGCCACAACGGCCGGGTGGATCGCGTCGCGGTCGCGGGGAACGGCGTCGCGGTCGCGGGGAACGGCATGGACCCCGAGAGCCCGTGCGACTCGGCGTGGCTCGCCTCCGCCGTGTTCGCACGGCTCCGCGCCGGCATGCCGGTGGCCGACGCGGTGGCGCAGGTCGTCACCGAGACGGCGCGGGCGGACCCGGCGGCACGGCTCAACCTTCTCGTCTGCGGGGGATCCGAGATCGTCGCCACCGCGTGGGGCGACACCCTTTTCACCCATGTCCACGAGGGCGTGCTCCTGGCGAGCGAGCCCCTGGACGGCAGGCCGGGCTGGCGTGCCGTCGATGACCGGACGCTGGTTCTCGCCTCTCCCGACGGCGTGAGCGTGACACGTATCTGACCCATCAGGCACGTCTGACACGTATCCGAGGAGCGGAAGTGATCAACCATCTCGACGGCGGTTATCTGCGCCAGGCACTCGAACGCGACGTCCGCACCGGACTCACGGCGGAGCCGAAGTGGCTGCCGCCCAAGTGGTTCTACGACGCGGCGGGCAGCGAGCTGTTCTCCCGGATCACCCGGCTGGACGAGTACTACCCGACCCGGCGTGAACTGGCCATCCTCCGGTCCCACGCCGCCGACATCGTGCGGCGGAGCGGCTCCGACACCCTGATCGAGCTGGGTTCCGGCACCAGCGAGAAGACCGGCCTGCTGCTTGCGGGCATGAGCGTCTACATGCCGGTGGACGTGGACGCGGTCACCCTCAGGGCCACCGCGCGGCGGCTGACCACGCGCTTCCCCGGCCTCTCCGTACGCCCGGTGTGCGCGGACTTCGAACATCACCTGTCCATGCTGCCGCCGGGGATGGTGGCCTTCCTGGGCGGGACGATCGGCAACCTCGACCCCGAGGCCAGAGAGGTGTTCCTCAAGGAGCTGCGCTCCACCAGGAAACCCGGGGACGCCTTCCTGCTCGGCGTGGACCTGGTGAAGGACCGGGACCGCTTGGTCGCCGCGTACGACGACGGCCGGGGCGTGACGGCCGCGTTCAACCGCAACGTCCTGCATGTGATCAACCGGGAGCTGGGCGCGGACTTCGTCCCTGACGACTTCACGCACGTCGCCCGGTACGACGAGGAGAACGAATGGATCGAGATGCGGCTGCGCGCCTCCCGTCCCATGCGGGTGCACGTACGCGATCTCGACCTGTCGGTCTACTTCATCCGCGGGGAGGAGATGCGTACCGAGATCAGCGCCAAGTTCCGGCGTGAGGGCCTCACGACCGAGCTGGCGCGGGCGGGCTTCGACCTGGACCGGTGGTACACCGATCCGGACGGCGACTTCGCCCTCGCGCTCAGCGTGGCGCGTTGAACCGTCCGGCCCGGCAATCGACGAGAACGCGGTCCCAGTCCCAGAGGAACCGCGGGAGGCCGTAGCGTGCCAGGGCCTGCGGCCCTGGCCGCCTTCCCGTACCGGCGGGCCGGCTCGGGATCGGCCACGAACGCGGAGACGGCGGAGGTCAGCGTGGCCGGCCTGGTGGAGATCACCCCGGCCTCCGGCGGCACCGCCTCCACCACCTCCGTGGTGGCCGGTGCGACGACGGGCAGGCCGAGCATCATGGCCTCGATGAGGGCGATCTCGTGCGGGCGTTGGAGGACGACGACGTCCACGTCCTCGGCGGCCAGCCGGTCCCACGGGATCTCCCGTACGGGCGCGGGCCAGGGGTAGGTCCGGGCCCGCCCGCGCCCGTCCGGGCCGCGGTCGGGCGTGAGCGGCACGATGTACTTGTGCGCGCCCTGCACGAACGACGTGGTCCACGAGCCGTGCATGTGCCAGAGCAGGATCTTCAACCGATCGTCCCTTCCCCCAGAAGTGCTCCTTCCTCCGCCGCGGCGAGATCGGGCACGGCCCCCGCAACGGGTGACACCCGGTCCGGATCCGCGTTGTACGGCACGTCGTGGATCAAGGTCCCGTCACGATCGAAGAGCACGGTGGCGAGTGGCCCTATGCCGGGCACTTACCCCCGAAATCGCTACTTAGCGTGACAATTGTCAAGAACCGCTTCCAGATATCGCGCCCTCACCGCAAAACCGCGTTTGAGGAGCGCTTCGCTCGGTAACAGCACCGAAACGCTCCCAAGCGGAGGTGCGCGCATGCGGTTCCTCGGGATGAACGCCATCTTCCATGATCCCGCCGCGGCCCTGGTGGTCGACGGCGAGATCATGGCGGCGGCTGAGGAGGAGCGGTTCAGCAGGCGGAAGCGCGGCAAGCGCCCAGTGCCGTTCTCCGCCTGGGAGTTGCCGGAACAGGCGGCCGCCTGGTGCCTGGAGCGGGCCGGCCTGCGCCCCGATGACCTCGACGCCGTCGCGTACTCCTATGATCCCCGGCTGATCCGGCCGGGCCTCGCCGGACTGGTGGCCGGTGCCCACCGGCTGCGGGGCGAGGCGCGGAGGCGCCGGTGACGGGGTCCGGATCCCGTCAGGACGGGCAGGGGCGGCCGGTGGTCCCGGTGGCCCGCCCCGACAACGCGGGCGACGTCCTGCTGGCCGGTCCGGCGATCAGCACGGACTACCCCGGCTCGCTGCTCGACGTGCGGCACGTCGTCGACGAGACCGCGGACGTGCCCGAGGCCGAGCGCATGCTCGGTCTCGCTCGCGTGGCAGGGTTCGACCTCCCGCCGGGTGACGACGGGCGGCTCGCGGTCCGGAGGCCGCTGCCGGACGACGGCTGGCCCGAGGCGGCCGCCAGGACCGACGTCCAGGAGGTGCATCTCGCCGTCATTCACATGTTGTGCGACGTGATCGAGGAGGTCCGCAGTGACGAGAAGTCCGAGGAGTGAGGGCATGCTGGGCAACATCCTGATCGCCGGAGGGTCCGGCCGCAGGAGGGGGACGTGATCGCGGCCGGGATCGACGCCTGCGGCCGACTGGATGATGTGCCCGCGGCGGACTGGGACCGGGTGATCAAGGTCAACCTCCTCGGCACCGCCGCCGTCGTCCGCGCGGCCCTGCCGTACCTGGACGGGCGGGTGGTCACCGTCGCCTCGACGCCCGGGCTCCGGGCGGTGAGCGACGCGACGGCTTTCTTCGACGGGCGGGACGAGCGGTACAGACCGGGGCCGGACGCGCGGCTGAACCAGCCGGAGGACGTGGCCGCGACGATCGTCTTCGCGCTCGGCCAGCCGCCCGGCTGCGAGATCGGGGAACTGGTCGTCTGCCCGGCCACGGAGACGTCGTGGCCCTAGAGCGGGAGCGGGCTGAGCCGCCCGGGGAGCCCGAGCCGCCGGCACGCCCGGCGTTGCTCGTGCTGCGCGGGCTCGGCCTGGGAGACCTGCTCACCGCCGTGCCCGCGCTGCGGGCCCTGCGGCGCGCCTTCCCCGGTCACCGGCTCATGCTGGCCGCCCCCGCCCGCCTGGCCGAGCTGCTGCCGCTGATCGGAGGAGTGGACGACCTGCTCGACGTGTGCGGGCCCGGTCCCGTCGGGCTGCCCGCGCCGTACGGGGTGCCGGACGTGGCCGTCAACCTGCACGGGCGCGGGCCGCAGAGCACCGCCGCGCTGCGCCATACGCGGCCGGGGGTGCTGCTCGCGCACGCGCCGGAGGAGGGTGGCCCGCCCTGGCGGGAACTGCACGAGGTGCGGCGATGGTGCGCCTTCCTGGAGTGGTACGGCATTCACGCCGACCCGGAGGACCTGGCGATCCGGGCGCCCGGTGGTTCCAAGGACCCGGCGGAGGTGGTCGTGCACCCGGGCGCGGCCTCGATCGCCAGGCGCTGGCCACCGGACCGGTTCGCCCGGGTCGCCGCGGAGCTGCCCGGCGTGGTGATCACCGGGGTCGAGCGGGAGCTCGGACTGCGCGTCGCCGCGCTGGCCGGGCTGCCGGAGGAGCGGGTCCTGCGCACCGGACTCCTGGAACTGGCCGAGGTGGTCGCCGGAGCGCGGCTGGTGATCTGCGGCGACACGGGCATGGCGCATCTGGCCACCGCGCTCGGGACGCCGTCGGTCGTGCTGTTCGGCCCCATGTCGCCCGCTCTGTGGGGGCCGCCTCGGGGAGGCCGTCACGTCGCCCTGTGGAAGGGGCGGCGCGGTGATCCGCACGGGACGCGGCCCGATCCCGGCCTGCTGGAGATCGGCGTCCCGGACGTCCTCGACGCGGCCTTCGGGCTGCTGGAGGTGAGCGTGTGATGAGAGCCGTCGTGACCGGAGGCGCGGGATTCCTCGGGTCGTACCTGTGCGAGCGTCTGCTGGGCCGGGGCGTCGAGGTGCTCTGCCTGGACAACTTCCTCACCGGCGCCCCGAGCAACGTCGAGCACCTGATGGGACGGCCGGGGTTCCGGCTGCTGGAGTGCGACCTGACCGGGTTCGTCCATGTACCCGGGGGCGTGGACCTGGTGCTGCACCTCGCCTCCGCCGCGTCCCCCGCCGACTATCTGAGGCACCCGATCGAGACGCTCAAGGTCGGCAGCCTCGGCACGCTGCACGCGCTCGGCCTGGCCAGGGAGAAGGACGCCAGGTTCGTGCTCGCCTCGACCAGCGAGGTGTACGGCGATCCGCTCGAACACCCGCAGAAGGAGACCTACTGGGGCAACGTCAACCCGGTGGGACCGCGCAGCGTGTACGACGAGGCCAAGAGGTTCGCCGAGTCGCTCACCACCGCCTACCGCGACGCGCGGGGCACCGACACCGCGATCGTACGGATCTTCAACACGTACGGTCCCCGGATGCGCCCCCATGACGGCCGGGCCATCCCGACGTTCATCAGGCAGGCCATCATGGACGAGCCGATCACCGTGACCGGGGACGGGGAGCAGACGCGGTCCATCTGCTACGTGGACGACACGGTGGAGGGCATCATCGCGCTGGCCGGCAGCGACTTCGAGGGGCCGGTCAACATCGGCAACCCGGCCGAGCTGAGCATGCTCGACCTGGCCGGGATGATCCGCGACCTGGCCGGGTCGTCGTCCCCGATCCGTTTCGTCCCCCGGCCGGTCGACGATCCGGCGGTCCGCCGGCCCGACGCCTCGCTCGCCGCCGAGCGGCTCGGGTGGCGGCCGCGGGTGGACCCCGTCACCGGGCTGTGCCGTACGATCGCGTGGTTCGAGCGGGAACTGGCCCGCGAGCCGTCCCCGACCGTCGTCTGAGCTTCGCGGTCTTCCTGATCATCGCCCTCTCGGTTACCCATCGGATCGGTGTGCCTACGGACCGTCGTTTAGTGCTGATGGCCGATGGGGACTTGCCATGACATGCCACCCGATGCCGTGATGAGCACGCTCGCCCTCGCGGCGGGCCCGGCCAGTCCGGCCGACATGCTCGCGGCACGGATGCAGATGGGGCTTTCGCTCGGATGGCACATCATCCTCGCCTGCCTCGGCGTCGGCATGCCCGGCCTGCTCCTCTTCGTGGAGTGGCGGGCCGTACGCACGGGCGACGCCGACCGCATGCTGCTGGCGCGGCGGTGGGCCAAGGCGATCGGCGTGCTCTTCGCGGTGGGCGCCGTGTCCGGCACGATCCTCAGCTTCGAGATGGGCCTGCTGTGGCCCGGCCTCATGGACGTGTACGGCCAGGTGATCGGGGTGCCGTTCGCCATGGAAGGCGTCGCCTTCTTCATCGAGGCGATCTTCCTCGGCATCTACCTGTACGCCTGGGACCGGCTGTCGCCGCGTACCCACCTGCTGAGCGGGGTGCCCATCGCGATCGCGGGCGTGTCGTCGGCGTTCTTCGTCGTGGCGGCCAACGCGTGGATGAACCAGCCGCGCGGGTTCGACCTGGAGAACGGCCGGGTGACCCGGGTCGACCCGTGGGCGGCCATGTTCAACCCCGCGACGCCGCCGCAGACCATCCACATGATCGTGGCGGCGTTCATGGTGACCGGCTTCGCCACCGCCGGGGTGTACGCGGTGGCCCTGCTGCGCGGGCGCCGGGACCGCTACCACCGGCTGGGGTTCCTGATCCCGTTCACGCTCGGCGCGGTGCTCTCGCCGATCCAGATCGTGGTCGGCGACTACGCGGCGAAGTTCCTCGCGGAGTACCAGCCGACCAAGCTCGCGGCGGCCGAGGGGCTCTTCGTCACCCGCTCCCACGCCCCGCTCAGCCTGGGCGGGATCGTGTACGACGACGCTCTGCACTACGCGGTCGAGATCCCGAGCGGTCTGTCGATGCTCGTCGGGTTCAGCCCCGCGACCGTCGTCCAGGGCCTGGACCGGGTCCCCTCGCGTGACCGGCCGCCGGTCAACCCGGTCCACCTGGGCTTCGACACGATGGTGGGGATCGGGTTCTTCCTGCTCCTGCTGTCCGCCTGGCTGGCGCTGAACTGGTGGCGGCGGAGGGACCTGCCCCGCTCCCCGTGGTTCCTGCGGCTCGCCGCCGTCGCGGGGGTGGCCGCCGTGGTCGCGGTCGAGGCGGGCTGGATCGTGACCGAGGTGGGCCGCCAGCCCTGGATCGCGTACGGCAGGATGCGCACGGTCGAGGCGGTGAACCCCGCGCCCGGCCTGTGGGCCGGGTTCCTCATCGTCGTCCTCGTCTACGTGGTCCTCACCGTGGCGACGGTCTACGTGCTGCGGCACATGACGAGGACCACGCCGGTGCCGGCCGTCGCCCCTCAGGAACGCGCCTGATGGACGCCGCGCAGATCCTGCTGGTCGTGATGTGGGTGGGAATCACCCTCTACGCGCTACTGGGCGGCGCCGACTTCGGAGGCGGCGTCTGGGACCTGCTCGCCGGACGCGAGCACACGAACAGGAAGCTCATCGAGCACGCGATCGGGCCGGTCTGGGAGGCCAACCACGTATGGCTGATCTTCGTGCTCGTCGTCCTGTGGACCGGGTTTCCGCCGGTGTTCGCGGCCGTCATGTCCACGCTCTACATCCCTCTGACGCTGGCCGCTCTGGGGATCATCTTCCGGGGCTCGGCGTTCGTCTTCCGCAAGGCCAGCACCGAATGGTGGTCGCGACGCCTGTTCGGCGCGGCCTTCGCGATCTCCTCCCTGCTCACCCCGTTCTTCCTCGGCACCGTCGCCGGCGCGATCGCGTCGGGCCGCGTCCCGCCCGGCCTGGCCGCGGGAGACTTGGTGGCGAGCTGGGTGAACCCCACCTCGATGCTCGGCGGAGTGCTCGCGGTGGGCGTCTGCGCCTACCTGGCCGCCGTCTACCTGTGCGACGACGCCGTACGGGCCGGGCTCGACCCGGAGGGGTTCCGCCGGAGGGCGATCGGCACCGGCGTCGTGGTGGGGGTGGTCGCGCTCGCCGGCATCGCCGTACTGCGCTGGGACGCTCCCGCGCTCTTCGCCGGGCTCACCCACCGCGCGCTGCCCGCCGTCGTGGCCAGCGCCGTCATGGGTCTCGCATCCCTCGGCCTGCTCTGGGCGCGCGGGTACCTGCTGGTCAGGGTCACGGCGGTCCTCGCGGTGACCGCGGTCATGTGGGGCTGGCCGCTGGCGCAGTATCCCGTGATGCTGCCGCCCGCGTTCACCTACCGGCAGGCGGCGGCGGGGCCGGAGGTGCTCGTCGTCACGCTGATCGTGCTCGGGGTGGGCGCGCTGCTGGTCCTGCCGGCCATCGGGTGGCTACTCGCCGTCCAGCGGCGGCTGCCGTACGACTCCGGCTGACCGGGAGTGAACCCCGTCAGCCGTCCGGTCGTCTTTCCTCTCTCGGACCTTTGCTCTCTCGGGGCATCGCTGTTTGCATATTCCGGACATGTCACACGATTTGGCGCGCCATGGCGATGATCTCCTCCAGGTGGCCGCCGTGCGCGCCGTGCCAGTAGACGCGCTGGCAGGCACGGCAACGGGCGAACGTCTCGTAGGAGCGACGGGTCCCCGCGGGCAGCATCCGCTCCACCTCGGCCTTGCCCGCCGGAACCAGCGGCCCGTTGCACGCCGTACACCGCGTCCACGGATCGAGCGGCGGCGCGAACCTGTCCAGTACGTCCGCCAACTGCTCGTCCGGACGGGCGCCCCGGACATATCCCCCCAGCCACAACGCCCTTCGCCTCAGCAGGCCGCGATCCTGCGTCAGCAACACACGCCGCTCCGCGTTCGCCTGCTCGATCAGCGCGTCGTCGTCCAGATCGTTCCGGTACGCGGCGTCGACTCCGATGACGCGCAACCGCCGGGCCAGCGTGCCCAGGTGGACGTCGAGGACGAACCTGGGAGACGGGATCGGTTGCGGCCGCTCGACCGCTCGCACGCGTACCGTCTCGCCCGGCGTCGGCCGGTACGACGTGGGCACCCGGCGGCCGTTCACCGCCAGCGAGCCGACCTCCGTCAACGGCACGCCGATCGACTCGACCACATGCCCCAGCGACGACGTCCCGTCATACGGAACCCGAACCTCGAAGCCCTCAACCGCCCCGTCCCCCGCCCCGATGTCCCTGCTGCCTGCCTGTACGCCCTGGGCGCGTTCCGGCTCACGGTACGCAGGCGCGGCAGGTTCCGGTCGAGCCTGTACGGCCTCGGCAGGTTCGAGCCCAGTCTGTGCGGCTTGGGTGGTGTCCGGTCGGGCCCGTGCGGCTTGAGTGGGTTCCAGTCTGCCTTGTGCGGTCTCGGTGTTCGCTGACCAGATGTGCACTGGTCCGGACATCTCTGGCGCGGCCTGTGTGTCCTCGGCGTTTTGTAGCCGGGTAGGCGCTTGTTCGGCATGGTTCGGCTCCGGACCTAGGTCGGTCCGTCCCGGTTCGGCATGTCCCGGTCCGGCTCGTTCCGGCACAGCCTGTCTTGGCTCGGCGCGTCTCAGGCGAGCCGAGAGAAACAGCCGCAAATCGGGCGCGACGGTGACGGACAACTCCTGTCCGGTCATGTTTCCAGAATGCCAGCCGCCCTCGGCCCGTCAGCGTGCAGCCTGGCCGCCTTGCGAAGCGCATTCCTGGCGGGAGGGCCGGTCAATGTCATGGCGGGCGGCCAGATCAGGAGATGCCAGAGTTCGACGGCGATTCGATGCAGGCGTGGAGGCGTGGTCGTCGGTCACGGGTGACGTCCCTCGGGTGGTGCAACTCCACGCTGATGACGCAAGCCCTGGACATGGGGGGAGCCGTCGTGTGACCGTCAGTGAGTTCCCGGCAAGGTTCTCGCGGAGGACACCACACGATGGCTCTGGACCGGTCTTCCCTGCTCGACCTGTTGGAGTCTTCGAAAGCCGCCGACGCCGAGGCCGACGACACCACGTCATCCGACAGACGGCTGATAGTCCGCCGTTGTTCCAGATGGCGTACGAGTGCCATATCAGGCAGCGTTCGCCCCGTCGTTCGGGGGGAGTAGGCGTCGTGGGTCCGTCGATATCCGCCACAATCGGCACATGCTGAGTATCGGATCCGTCGTGCTGGGAGTTTCGGATGTGCGGCGCGCGGCCGCATTCTGGATGGACGCTCTGGGATACGCCCCGCGGGAGGAGATCGAAGACGCCTGGGTGGTGCTGGTGCCGGCGGTAGGGACCGGGGTCCAGCTCGCGCTCGGCCTCAGCGAGACGCCGGTCCAGGAGTATCCGCGGATCCATCTTGACCTGTACGTCGAGGACGCGGCCGAGCAGGTCGCCGAGGTGGAGCGGTTGGTGTCCCTGGGCGCCCAGCGCGTCGACTGGGACCGTTATCCGGACGATCCCGACTTCGTCGTGCTCGCCGATCCCGATGGCAATCGCTTCTGTGTCATCGACACCAGTCACGGCTGACGGGCGATCAGCGGCAACGGGCCGCGGTCGGCAGGGCAAGCGCTGTCCGATGCGGCGCTGCTAGGCGTGCTGCCCATGGGACTTTGGGGCGACACGGCGTCCGAGCAGGTTGGTGACGCGGCTGATGGCGGCTTGCCTTTCAGCACAGTGAGATCGTGGCAGCGCAGTGAGAGAGGATGTCCCGACGTTCGTGGAACTTGATCGGCGGTCCCGCGGTCAGGCGACGTTCTCGTTGTAGC